>NZ_JAGPXV010001212.1:0-421 GCF_018070405.1 Micromonospora sp. D75 | reverse complement strand
GGCCGTGGGCCGCGCTCACCGCGTTCGGCGTGGTCCCGGCGGCGCTGGCCGGCGCGCCGGTCGCCGAGGTGCTGGACGAGGCGGAGGCGCTCACCGCCGCGCTCGACCGGGACCGGGACAACCCGGGCCTCGCGCTCGGCGCGGCCCTGGGCGCGGCGCCCGGCGAGGGCAGGCACACGGTAGCGCTGGTCCCCGACGGCACCGGACTCGACGGCCTGGGCCGCTGGGCGGGCGCGCTGCTCGCCGACGCCACCGGCGGACGGCTCCTGCCGGTGGCCGTGGAGTCCCCCGACTCCCCCGGCGCCACCGGGCCGGGCGTGCTCACAGTCGGTCTCGGCGGCGCCCTCGGCGCGGGCGTCGGCCCGGGCGTGGCCGCCGACGTCGCCGTCAACGGGCCGCTCGGCGCGCACCTGCTCACCTG
>NZ_JAGPXV010000144.1:0-10754 GCF_018070405.1 Micromonospora sp. D75 | reverse complement strand
TCACCGCGCTGATCCCCAGCGCGGTGATGCGGTCCCGGCTGCTCGACCCGGACGCCACCTACCGGCACGCCCGCCAGGGCCTGCTGACCCGGCTGCGGGCGCTCTGCCCGGATCCGACCCTGCTACCGGAAGGCCAGTCATGAGCCACACCACAGTCGAGCGGCAGGCCGCCGAGTTCGGGCACGTCGCGCACGTGCCGGTGCACTTCGACGACCTCGACGCCATGGGCCTGCTGCACAACGCCCGCTACGCGGTGCTGCTGGAACGCGCGCTCACGCCGTACTGGGCCGAGCGCGGCGTCGCCTTCCGCGGCGACGTGCACGCCGCGCCGGACGTGTTCCACGCGGTCCGCGAGTTCACCATCAGCTACCGCGCGCCGGTCACCGGCGTCGGCACTGTGGCTGTGCACTTCTGGCTGGAGCACTTCGGCACCAGCAGCGCCCGGTACGCCTTCGAGTTCCGCTCGACCGACGGCGCCACCGTGCACGCCACCGGCACCCGGTCGATCGTCCGGCTCGACCCGGCGACGTTGCGCCCGACCGCGTGGACCGAGGTCGCCCAGGGGGTCGCCGCGACGCTGCTGCGCCCGGCGCCGACGAGCGCCTGAGCCGAGCACACCTCAGCGGAAGAACGCGCGCAGCAGCGCGGCGCTCTCGCGTTCCAGCACGCCGCCGTACACCTCGGGGCGGTGCGTGACGCGGCGGTCGCGCAGCACGTCCCAGAGCGACCCGACCGCGCCGGTCTTGGGTTCCCACGCGCCGAACACCACTGTCGAGACGCGGGCCAGCGCGATCGCCCCGGCGCACATGGTGCACGGTCCAGCGTCACGACGAGCGTGCAGTCGTCCAGCCGCCAGCGGCCCAGCCGCTGCGCGGCCCGGCGCAGCGCCAGCACCTCGGCGTGCGCGGTCGGGTCGCCGGTCAGCTCCCGCTCGTTGCGCCCGATCGCCAGTTCGGCGCCGTCGGGGCCGTAGAGCACCGCGCCGACCGGCACGTCGTCGGCGTCGGGGGTCGCCTCGTCCGGGCCGGTCACCGCGACCTCCAGGGCCCGGCGCATCCACAGCTCGTGCCGCTGCCGGCGGCCGACCGCGCCCGGTTCGGCGAGCGCCTCGTTGGCGCCGGGACCGACGCGCGCGGTCCGGCCGGGGGTGGGCTGCCCCGGGCGTACGGTCTCCAGCGCCGGATCGGTCGCGTCGGCGGGTTCGGCGGCGCCGGGCGTCCGGGACTCCCCGGGCTCAGACCTCACGCAACTCCTCGACCTCGTCCACGCAGCCGAGCACCTGGCAGATCTCGGCGGTGACGTCGGCCGGCATGGAACCCTCGTGTGCGCAGAGCGCGAGCAGCTTCTGCGCCGGGATGCCCAGGTCGGCCAGCAGGTCGGCGTCGCCGACCGGGTCGGCCTCCGGGTCCACAGCGGGCTGCTCGTTGTCGTCGTCCCCGCTGGAGGCGCGCGGCTCGTCGACCTCCTCCAGCCCGGTCACCGACGTCTTCAGGTCGCCGACCAGCAGCGCGCCCAGGCGGGACTCCTCCGCGAACGCCGAGTCGGAGCCGAAGACCCGCAGGTCCTCCCCCTCGTCCAGGCGCAGGACGACCAGGTACGTGTCGTCGGCCTCGACGAACAGCAGCGACAGGTCGGCGTCCGGCTCGACGTCGCGCAGCCGGTCCGCCACCTCCTCGATGTCGGTGACGCCCCGCAGGCTCACCTCGCCCGCGGTCCAGCCGCCGTCGACGCGCGCCACGGCAGCAGCGAAGTACGACACGGTCCCCCCAAATTGGCCTCGGCAGCACGCCGACAGGTCACGCGATGCACGTTAACCGGTCGGGTCGGCGGGCGACCGGTCAACGCCCCGTAAGGGCCGGCCGTTCTGAAGAGAAAGCCGGTCAGCCGACGACGCGCCGACGGGTGGCGATGAGTTGGCGCAGCCGCTCGGTACGCGCGCGCTGTGGTCGCTGGCGCTGCTGCACCGCGCGGGCACCGGCCAACTCGGCAAGGAGTTGCAGGCGACGGCGGCTCCGCTCGGGGTCGAGCCGCGGCGGTGTGGTCCAGGCCATACCGCCGAGGGTGGACCGTCACCGCGCGAACGTCAAGGTGGCCTTCGCTACGCAGCGAAACCGGCACCCATGGTCACCAGAGCGGCCAGTCGCCGGTCTGCGCCCACCGCATCGCGACCAGCGCGGCGGCGATGCTCCAACCACCGGCGGTGACGATCGCGACCCCGGTGGCGACCCCCCGGTCACCGTGGCGGACCAGCACCGCTGCCGCCGCCCAGGCCAGGGCGCCGGCCAGCAGAGTCCACCAGGCGTAACCCGCGATGTTGCGGCCGAGCAGCCCGAACAGCAGCAACCAGGCGAACGCGACGAGCGCGCCGACCGCGACCCCGGAGCCGGTGATCGGGTACGGCTCGCGGTAGCTGGGCCGGATCGGCGCGTTGGACGGGAAGAGTCCCGAGGGGGTACGCGGCGGAGGCGGGAACGCCCCCGGACCGGTCCCCTCGGGTCCGCCCTGCCACCCGTACGTCACCGCCGCCCCCTTCCCCGAACGATCCACGTCGGCGTCACGCACCGTGACCGGCGGGTGTGACGCGGTCGCGGCGTTCGTCCCTACGGTAGTGGTCTGTCAGGATGACCGGATGCGCTCGCCATCGATCGGACGCCGGACGCGGCCGGCGTACCCGGTCCTGCTGCTCGTCGCGGCGCTCGCCGCCGGGGGGTGTGGCGCCTCCACCGGGCGCGCCGACAGGTGGCAGGAACCGAGCCCGATCGCGACGGGCGCGCAGCCTGCCGACTCGGCGAGCCCGGCACCGCCGACCGCCTCCCCGCCGTCGCCGGCCCGCACGGACGTGAAGCGGGTCTTCCCCGTCCGCGCCGGCAACGTCGACTACCACCCGACGCACGGCGGCTACCCGGGCACCGACGTGTTCGCCGACTGCGGCGAGCCGGTGGTGGCGGTCACCGACGGCGTGGTGCTGGAGGTGAGCCGGGTCGACCGGTTCGACAAGCGCGGGCCGCAGGGCCCGAACAACGGCGGGCTCTCCGTCTCGCTGCTCGGCGACGACGGGGTGCGCTACTACGGCTCGCACCTGAGCGCGGTCGCGGCCGGCATCGACCCGGGCGTACGGGTCCGGGCCGGGCAGCAGCTCGGCAAGGTGGGCCGTACCGGCAACGCCAACAACGTCTGTCACCTGCACTTCGGACTCTCCCCGAAGTGCACGGGAAAGGACGACTGGTGGATCCGCCGGGGCGTGGTCTGGCCGGCGCCCTACCTGAACTCGTGGCGCAAGGACGGCAACCGCTCGCCGGTCGCCGAGGTCACCGCCTGGCAGCGCAAGCACGGCTGCCCGGCGTCGCCGGGCCGGTCCACCACGGGCGGCTGACGGTGCGGGGTCGCGCGGCGGGCGGCGGATGCGCGTAGGTTCCAGGGCATGAGTGCCCGGGATCCCATCGCCGACCTGCGCCGGATCGCGTTCCTGCTGGAACGGGCCAACGAGGCCACCTACCGGGTCCGGGCGTTCCGGTCGGCCGCGAAGACGCTCGGCGCGCTGCCCGCCGCCGAGGTGGCCGAACGGGCCCGCGCCGGCAAGCTGACCGAGCTGTCCGGCGTCGGTGACGTCACCGCCCGCTGCGTGGCCGAGTCGCTGGCCGCGGAGGAGCCGGTCTACCTGCGCCGGCTGCTGGCGACCGAGGGCACCGACCTGGACGAGGCGGCGGCGAAGCTGCGGGACGCGCTGCGCGGCGACTGCCACACCCACTCGGACTGGTCCGACGGCGGCTCGCCGATCGAGGAGATGGCGCTCGCGGCGGTCGAGCTGGGCCACGAGTACCTGGTGCTCACCGACCACTCGCCCCGGCTGAAGGTGGCCCGGGGCCTGACCGCGGAGCGGCTGCGCAAGCAGCTCGACCACGTCGCTGCCGTGAACGAGGCGCTGCCGAAGGGCTTCCGCCTGCTCACCGGCATCGAGGTGGACATCCTCGCCGACGGCTCGCTGGACCAGGACGAGGACCTGCTGGCCCGCCTGGACGTGGTGGTCGGCTCGGTGCACAGCGGGCTGAACGACGACCGGGCGAAGATGACCCGCCGGATGCTGACCGCGATCGCCAACCCGCACCTGGACATCCTCGGGCACTGCACCGGGCGGATGGTCTCCTCCCGGCCTGCCGGCGTGACCGGGCCGGGCGACAAAGGGCACCGCGCGCGTACCCGCAAGGAGAGCGAGTTCGACGCGGACGCCGTCTTCGCGGCGTGCGCCGAGCACGACGTGGCCGTCGAGATCAACTCCCGGCCGGAACGGCAGGACCCGCCGAAGCGGCTGATCCGGCTCGCGCTGGAGGCCGGGTGCCGGTTCGCCATCGACACCGACGCGCACGCCCCCGGCCAGCTCGACTGGCAGCGGTTCGGCTGCGAGCGGGCCGCGCTGTGCGGGGTGCCGGCGAACCGGGTGGTGAACACCTGGACGGCCGACCGCCTGGTGAAGTGGACGGCCGGCCATAGCTGAGGGTCAGCCCTGGGCGGCCGGTTCGACAGTGCGGGCCGGCACCACCACGTCCGGGCGCGTGCGGCGCCGCCCGAACAGGCCCTGCGCGACCGCCACGCCGGCCAGCACCACGAGCGCGCCCACCGGCTGGTGCCAGGTCATCCGCTCACCCAGCACGACCGCGCCGACGAGCACCGCGAACACCGGAACCAGGTACGTCACTGTGGACGCCGTGCTCGCCCCGGCCAGCCGGATGTTGCGCATGTTGATGACAAAGGCGAGCCCGGTGCCGAGCGCGCCGAGCGCCAGCACGCTCGCGATCACGCGCGGCGAGAGCCCGGCCGGGGACGGCGGCGTCCCGACGAACGGCGCGACCAGCGCGAGCTGCGCGGTCGCCACCAGCAGCTGGGCCGCCGACAGCGACAGCCCGGAGTACGCGCTGCCCGCGACGAACTTCTTCTGGTACGGAATGGCGAGCCCGTAGCAGGCAGCCGCGCCGAAGCACATGAGCTGGCCGACGAAGTGGGCGCCACCGACGCCCTCCCAGACGCCGAGCACCACGAGCACCCCGACGAAGCCCAGCCCCAGCCCGACCGCCCGCCGCACGGTCAGCCGCTCGGTGCGGAACACCAGCACCGCCAGCGGCAGCACGATCAGCGGCGTGGTGGCGTTCCAGATGCCGGCGAGCATCGACTCGACCCGCTGCTCGCCGTAGCCGAACAGCGTGAACGGCACCGCGACGCCGAACGCGGCCACCACGAGCATGTGCCCCCAGACGCGAAGGTCGCGGGGCAGCCGGTCGCGCAGCACGGCGAGCACCACCAGCAGCGTGACCGCGCCGGTGGCCACCCGGTAGAGAGTGAGGTGCACGGGGTGCAGCTCGGCCACGCCGACCTTGATGAACAGAAAACTCGAACCCCAGATGGCGGCAAGCGCGACGAACCCCGGCAGCCAGCTCCGCAGCGGCGCGCGGTCAGGAGTGAAATCGACTGTCACCCCTGACACTCTGCCCCACGGGTACGACGATGTCGTGCGGAATTCGGCTGCGGGGTCACGTAGGGTCCCCTCGTGGGACGAATCGATGACCTCGCCAACCGGTACGTGGCCGAGTGGGCTCCGCTGAGCCCGACCGGGGCCACCTACGTCGGCATCGCCGGCTACGACGACCAGCTCGACGACCTGTCGCCCGACGGCTACGCGGCCCGCGCCGACCTGGCCCGGCGCACGCTCGGCGAACTCGACGTGACCGAGCCGGAGACCGAGGCCGAGCGGACCGCCAAGGAGGCCATGCAGGAGCGCCTCGGCCTGGAGCTGGCCCGGTACGAGGCCGGCGAGACCGGCAGCGAGGTCAACGTCATCTCCAGCGGTCTGCACGAGATCCGGATGGTCTTCGACCTCATGCCGACCGACGGCGAGGAGGCGAAGGCCAACGTGGCGGCCCGGCTCAACCGCTTCGCGTCGGCGCTCGACGGCTACAAGCGCACGCTGCGCGAGGCCGCCGCCGCGGGACGGGTCAGCTCGCAGGTGCAGCTCGTCGAGGTGGCCAAGCAGTGCGACGTCTGGGTCGACCCGGAGGGCGACAACTTCTTCCACGGCATGGTCGAGCGGCTCGACGCCGACGGCGCGCTCGGCGCGGAGCTGCGCAAGGGCGCGGCCGCCGCCACCGCCGCCACCGCCGAGTTCGGGCAGTTTCTGCGCAACGAGCTGGCGCCGGCCGGGCGGGAGAAGCAGGCCGCCGGGCGGGAGCGCTACGAACTGGCCTCGCAGTACTTCCTCGGCGCGAAGGTCGACCTGGACGAGACGTACGCCTGGGGTTTCGCGGAGCTGGCCCGGCTGGAGGCCGACATGCGGACGGTGTCCGCGCGCATCGCCGGGCCCGGCGCCTCGATCGACGACGCGGTACGCGCGCTCGACGCCGACCCGGCGCGGACGGTACGCGGCAAGGAGGCGTTCCGGGACTGGATGCAGGCGCTCGCCGACCAGGCGGTCAGCGACCTGAACGGCACCCACTTCGACATCCCCGAGCAGGTACGCCGGATCGAGTGCTGCCTCGCGCCGACGAGCGACGGCGCCATCTACTACACCGGCCCGAGCGAGGACTTCTCCCGGCCGGGACGGATGTGGTGGGCGGTGCCGCAGGGCATCACCGACTTCTCCACCTGGCGGGAGGTGACCACCGTCTACCACGAGGGCGTGCCGGGTCACCACCTGCAGGTCGCGCAGACCGCCGTCCGGGCCGACCTGCTCAACCGCTGGCAGCGGCTGTTGTGCTGGGTCTCCGGGCACGGCGAGGGCTGGGCGCTCTACTCCGAGCGGCTGATGGACGAGCTGGGCTACCTCGGCGACCCCGGTGACCGGCTCGGCTTGCTCGACGGGCAGGCGCTGCGCGCGGCCCGGGTCATCGTCGACATCGGCATGCACCTGGAGCTGGAGATCCCGAAGGACAACCCGTTCGGCTTCCACCCGGGCGAGCGGTGGACGCCGGAGCTGGGCTGGGAGTTCATGCGGGCGCACTGCCGGGTGCCGGACGAGAACCTGCGTTTCGAGCTGAACCGCTACCTGGGCTGGCCCGGGCAGGCCCCGTCGTACAAGGTGGGCGAGCGGATCTGGTTGCAGGCCCGGGAGGACGCGAAGGCCCGCAAGGGCGCCGACTTCGACCTCAAGGAGTTCCACCGCCAGGCGCTCGACCTGGGCTCGCTGGGGCTGGACCCGCTGCGCAAGGCGCTGGCCCGGCTCTGAGCCGGCTTCCGGGTGCCGGCGGCGCGTACCGCCGGCACCCGTCCGGTCAGGCGCCGAGCGTCACCTTCAGCGTCGGCCGGCCGGTGAGCGTGTTGCTGGTGACGTACGCCAGGTCGATGACCGGGTCGGTGAACGTCACCGGGATGGGCAGCGTGACCGGCAGGCCGTCCGGGAACGGCAGGTCCGGCGTCAGCGTCAGCTTGATGCCGGCGAGCTTGCCGACGAACCGGGTGCAGTAGAACGCGACGTCGTCGCGGACGGTGAGACGGTCGGTCGCGTACCGCTGGGTGCGACCGCTGGGGCCGTCGGCGACCAGCAGGAAGTCGTCGGTCACGGCTTCCTTCATGCTGAACTTCAGCACCTTGAGCGCGCCCTGCTCGGTCCGCAGGTCGGTGATCCCCTCGAACCGCAGCCCGGTCATGGTCACCTTGGAGCCGGTGAGCTTCGACGGCTGCTTGGCCACCTTCGGCAGGCCCGGGTCGGCGGCGATACGCGGCAGCGGCTTGCCGGGCTCCACCTTGCCGGGCTTCGCCGGTTCCTCCTTGCCCGGCTTGCCCGGTGTCGGGCAGTCGGTCGAGCCGGGACGGGTGGTCGGCTTGCTCGTCGGGGCCGCCGATCCGCTCGCGGTCGGTGTGGGCGAGGGCGTCTCGCTCTTCTTGCTGCCGCCCTTGAACAGGTCACCGATCCCCTCGAAGAAGTCGGTGATGATGTTGCCCTCCCGCGTCGGGCTCGCGCTCGGCGTCGGGGTGGGCGTCGCGGAGGGTGCCTTCGACGGCGTGGCGGGCTTCGTCGGGCAGGCGCTGGCGGCGGGCCTGCTCGGTGCGGCCTGTACCGCGCGCGGCTGCACGGCCAGGCCGGCGGTGGCCAGGCCGAGCACCAGCAGGACGATGCCGAAGGCACGCGGGTCCGCCGAACGGCCCGCCCACTCGGGCGGGCCGCCGTCGGATCCGGCCGCCTGCCCGTTCACCGACTGCCGAGGGACCGGCCGCTCCCCGCCCGGCCGCTCGGCAGTCGGCTGCTCGACGGCCGGCCGTACGCCGGCCGGCACCTCGACGGTCGGCAGTTCCCCGGCCGGCTGCTCGTCAGCGGGTTCCGGGGCGGCCGGCCGGCCGGTGACCGACTGGTCGGCGTCCCGCTGGTCCACCCTGGTGTCGCGCTCGTCGTCCGCCTCGGTGTCGCGCTCTTCGGCGGCGGGCTCCGACGGCCGGACCGGCACCCAGGCGAAGGCGAGCGCGCTGCCCACGATGCCCAGCAGCAGGCCGAGGAAGAAGCCGCCGAGGTTGAGCCCGATCAGCGAGTAGACGGTCGTGACCGCCGCGACGATCGAGTAGAACAGCCGCTGCGCCGGACTGAGCCAGAGCAGCACGCCGCAGGTCCCGAGGATGGCCGGGATCAGCAACGAGAGCAGGCCGGTGGCGCCGCTGCTGAAGCTCAGGCCGTTGAGGGTCAGCCGGGTGGAGGCGAGCATCTCCACCCCGGCCAGGATGATGAACAGGCCGCCCCAGAACGGCCGGCTCCGCCGCTGGCAGCGGTGCCGAGCCGGGCGTGGGACGGTTCGACGGTTGTCACGTACTCCTCCTGGCGGAGCGGGGGCGGGGACGGTGGGGCGGGCCCGCGGTGGTCGGCCACCGCGGGCCGTGCTCAGCTCAGAAGCACTCCTTGCCCTTGGCGTCGTCACCCACGTTGACCTTGAGCCGCAGCCCGACCAGGTTGAACGTCGAGGACGTGGTGTAGCGGGACACCTGCTTCAGGTCGCGGATGGTGACCCGGTCGGAGTTCTGGCCGAACGAGCCGCGCTGGGCCGTCGGGTTCAGGTCGCTGGCGTCGCGGCCGATCTGGATGTTGGTGAAGGTCGCGTTGCCTTCGAGCGAGTCCATCGCGATCACCAGGTCCTTGGCGCGGGCCGGGTCCTTGCCCTCGCCGGCGTTGATGGTGAGCACCACCGGCAGGCCGGGCAGGTCGGCGCGGACGGACTGGCAGAGGTTGTACAGGTCGGCGCTGCTGATCTCGGCCATCGCGACCGGGCGCGTCGCGCCGGCCTTGCCGTCCTCACCCTTCTCGCGGACGATGCCGCCGTATTGCTTGAAGCCCTCGCCCTCCAGGCGGTCCGCGCCGATCTTGAAGGTCTGCCCGGACACGGTGATGTCGGAGGCGATGGCGCCGGTCGACATGCCGAACAGGATGGCACCGGCGGCTGCCGTGGTGGGCACGATCATGGCGGCGAACCGCTTCCACCGGGTACGACCCTGGTTGTCGAGCCGATTCTGCACGGGTTCCTCCTCGAGCGAATGTGCGCGGCGGCCGGTTGTCGTACCGGTGGCCCGCGCCGGACCCCGCCCTCTGTTACCGACGGGTAACGATCGAGCCTGATCGTGCACCCGATGCGGCGCAGCTCACAACCCCCTCGTGTACCCGGCGGTAACACGAGCGCGCCACGAAGCTTGCTCGCCATCACCACGCGTTGACGCTCCGGAGCAGGAAAAGGGCGTCAAAGTGCGCAAAGACACCGTCATCGAGCGCCCGATCAACCCACAGTGACGGCACATCGAGGGATTACAATCAAGTAACAAATGTACAGTGCGTCGAGCGCGATGGGCCGTTCGGGGCAGTGTCGTCGGCCGAACATCCGAGCCGGCAGATGACCGGGTCGATCCAGCCGCACCCCCGGATGTCCTAGGGTTTCGGCGTGAATCTCGACGACGTACGGCGCGACTGGACCAAGCTGGGCGCCGAAGATCCGCTGTGGGCCGTCCTCGTCCAGCCCGGTAAGCGCGGCGGGCAGTGGGACGTCGAGGAGTTCCTGGCCACCGGCCGCGCCGACGTCGAGGAGACGACCGGATGGCTGGGCCGGCTCGGCCTGCCCACGCGATGGGACCGCGCGCTGGACTTCGGATGCGGAGCCGGTCGGCTGTCGCAGGCGCTCGCGCCGCACGCCGGCGAGGTCGTCGCCGTCGACATCGCCCCGTCGATGCTGGAGACCGCCCGGCGCCTGGACCGCAGCGCCGGGAACATCCGCTTCGTCCTCAACGACGCGCCGGACCTGAGCCAGTTCCCCGACGGGCACTTCGACCTGGTCTACAGCGCGCTCGTGTTGCAGCACCTGCCGCGCCCGGCGATCGACAGCTACCTCGCCGAGTTCCTGCGCGTCCTGCGCCCCGGCGGGGTCGCCGTCGTGGGCCTGCCGACCGAGCCGGCCCGTACGGCCAAGGGCGTCATCTGGAAGCTCGCGCCGTTCCGCCTGATCAGCTGGGCGCAGCGCCGGCTGCTCAACTACCCCGCGCCGATGAAGATGACAGCGGTGCCGGACGCCGACATGACCCGGCTGGTGGCCGCCAACGGCGGGGAGATCGTCGGGCAGCGGCCCGACCTGCCGTACACCGAGGACTGGATCTGCACCCGGTACGCGGTGCGACGCCTCTGACCTGCCACCTGCCGCGCACACGAGCAGGAGCAGGAGCAGACCCACGACGCCGAGGACGATCGGCAGCACGGTGGTCAGCAGGTTGATCTGCCCACGCGCGTCCTTGGCCGCCTTGGCCTGCTG
>NZ_JAGPXV010000143.1:0-10778 GCF_018070405.1 Micromonospora sp. D75 | reverse complement strand
CACGAGCAGCCCGGCGGCGCCGAGCGCGACGCGTACCGGGTCGGGTTCGCGGGCCAGTCCGACCGCTGGCAGCAGCACCGTCGTCCACACGTTCGTGGCCAGCGACAGCAGCGTGACCCGCCGGGCCCGGCGCAGCCGGTGGTCCGCCGGATCGACG
Organism: Micromonospora sp. D75; assembly: GCF_018070405.1. NCBI lineage: Bacteria > Bacillati > Actinomycetota > Actinomycetes > Micromonosporales > Micromonosporaceae > Micromonospora > Micromonospora sp. D75. Next base: position 10,621 of record NZ_JAGPXV010000143.1, on the reverse strand, counting down.
CTCATGCCCGCTGATCCTAGGGCGTGCACCGGTCCGCCCACTCCTGAGAAACGTCACGGCCGGGCCGTGCGATCCGCACGGTTTCCCGATGACTGACGCGCCTTCTCCGGTGCGCCCGGCGGCGGCAGGGTCGGGGCATGACGGAGATGACTGTGGTCGTACCCCGGCGGTGGGCCGGGTGGGCGCGGACGCGGCACCTGGCCGCGATGGTGGTGGCGATGCTGGCCGGGATGGTGCTGCTCGGGCCGCTGTGGCGGGTGGGCGCGGACGTGCTGGGCGGCGCGGCGGTGCTGGCGCGGCCGGACGTGGGCGCGCTGGTGATGGCGACGAACATGGCGGCGGGCATGGCCGCGTGGATGTGGCACCGGGGGTACGGGCGGGCCGCCACCGCGGAGATGTCGGCGGCCATGTACGTGCCGTTCCTGCTGCTGCTCCCGCTCTGGTGGGCGGGGTGGGCCGGGGACGACGCGCTGCTGCTCGGCGGCCACCTGCTGATGGTGCCGGCGATGCTGCTGGTGGCGCTGCGGCACCGGCACACGTCCGCCGCGCCGCCCCGCCGACACCCGGTCGCGGCAGCCGTGGCGCGCGGGTGGCCGGCCGGGCTGGCGCTGCTCATGACCGTGGACATGTGGTTCGCGCCGACCGTCTTCGCGCCGTGGACGCTGCTGGTCCTGCCGGCCGGCTACCTGCTGATCGGCACCTGGCGGCGGCAGTGGGGCGACCGGCGCGCGCTGGCCGCGCAGCTCGCCGGGGCGGCCGGGTGGGGCGGCCTGGCGGTCGTGGCGACGGTCGCCTCCGCCGACGTCGCCGGGGTGCTCGTCGGGGTGGGCTGGCTCGTCCACGCCGCCTGGGACGCCTGGTACCACCGCACCGGCGCGGTGGTGCCGCGCGGGTACGCGCTGTGGTGCGCGGTGTTCGACGTCGCGGTCGGTTTCACCACGTTGCTGGCCGTCCTGTCCCGGTGATCCGGCGGGGGCACGGGGCCGCGCCGGATCACCCGGAGGGGACGGCACGCAGGTGGCGCGGCGAACGTTTGGCCCGGTCGCCGCGACCGCCGCGCGGCGGTGATGAAAAACTTGTCGCATGACCGCCGCACCGACCCCGACCGACCCCGCCATTCCCGCCGACGCCGAGGACGCCACCGCCTTCGCGGATCTCGGGCTGCGCACCGAGTTGCTGGGCGCGCTGGCCGCGCTCGGCTACGAGGAACCCACCCCGATCCAGCGGGAGGCGATCCCCCCGCTGCTGGCCGGGCAGGATCTGCTGGGACAGGCGGCGACCGGTACGGGCAAGACCGCCGCGTTCGCGCTGCCGCTGCTGCAGCGGATGCCGGTGGGACGGCCGGACGGCGACCCGGTGTCGCTGGTGCTGGTGCCCACCCGTGAGCTGGCCGTGCAGGTCTCCGAGGCGTTCCACCGCTACGGCAAGGACCTGGGCGCCCGGGTGCTGCCGATCTACGGCGGGCAGCCGATCGGCCGGCAGCTGCGCGCGCTCGACCACGGGGTCGACGTGGTGGTCGCGACGCCGGGCCGGGCCCTGGACCACATCGCCCGGGGCACGCTGCGGCTGGGCGCGCTGGCCACGGTGGTGCTGGACGAGGCGGACGAGATGCTCGACATGGGCTTCGCCGAGGACATCGAGGCGATCCTGGAGCACGCGCCGGCCGGCCGGCAGACGGTGCTGTTCTCGGCCACCATGCCGGCCCGCATCGACGGGCTGGCCCGGCAGCACCTGACCGATCCGGTCCGGATCCAGATCGAGCGGGAGCGGCCGGTCGCCGGGGAGGCGCCCCGGGTGCGGCAGAGCGCGTACATCGTGGCCCGGGGGCACAAGCCGGCCGCGCTGGGCCGGGTGCTGGACGTGGAGTCGCCGACCGCGGCGATCGTGTTCTGCCGCAGCCGCGAGGAGGTCGACCGGCTCACCGAGACGATGAACGGCCGGGGCTACCGGGCCGAGGCGCTGCACGGCGGGATGAGCCAGGAGCAGCGGGACCGGGTGATGGGCCGGCTGCGCGCCGGTACGGCGGACCTGTTGGTCGCCACCGACGTGGCCGCCCGGGGGCTGGACGTCGAGCAGCTCACCCACGTGGTCAACTACGACGTCCCGTCGGCGCCGGAGTCGTACGTGCACCGGATCGGCCGGGTGGGCCGGGCCGGGCGGGAGGGTGTGGCGATCACGCTCGCCGAGCCGCGCGAGCACCGGATGCTCAAGACCATCGAGCGGGTCACCGGCCAGCGGATCACCATCGACAAGATCCCCACGGTGGCGGACATGCGGACCCGGCGGCTGGAGCTGACCCAGGGCGCGCTGCGGGAGAGCCTGCTGGAGGACGACCTCGACCCGTACCGGGTGATCGTCGAGTCGCTGACCGACGAGTTCGACCTGGTGGAGGTGGCGCTGGCGGCGGTGAAGCTGGCGCACGAGGCGACGTCGCCCGGCTCGGACGACGAGGAGGAGATCCCGCAGGTTCCGGTCCGGGGCCCGCGCGAGGGCCGCCCGGAGACCGGTGGGCGGGGCGAGCGCCGGGGGCCGGGCCGTCCGCGTACCGGGGGGACCACCCAGGTCTTCATCGGGCTGGGCCGGCGTGCCGGGGTACGGCCGCAGGACCTGGTCGGCGCGATCACCGGGGAGACCCGGATCAGTGGCCGGGACATCGGCTCGATCGAGATCGCCGACCGGTTCTCGCTGGTCGAGGTGCCGCAGGCGGTGGCCGACGAGATCATCTCAGGGTTGCGGGGCACCACGATCAAGGGCCGTAAGGCGACCGTACGCCGGGACCGGGACGGCGACGGTTCCGGTGAGCGCCGCGACCGGGGTTACGAGCGGCGCGACCGGCGCTGAGCGCGGGCGGACACGGCGTCGCCCCGGCCACCCGGCGGACGGGGGCCGGGGCGACGGCCGTCAGGCCCCGGCCACCGTGCGTACGGTGGCCGGGGCGACGGCCGGCAGGCCGCGGCGAGCGCCGGGCCGTCCAGCGCCTGCGTGTCGAGTTCGGCTGGGCGCAGCGCCAGCGCGAGCACGTCCGCCACGTCGGACAGGGTGTGCACGGTCAGCGCCTCCCGCACCTGCGCCGGCAGGTCGTCCAGGTCCGGCTCGTTGCGCTTCGGGATGATCACCTCGGTGAGACCGGCCCGGTGCGCGGCGAGCAGCTTCTGCTTCACCCCGCCGATCGGCAGCACCCGGCCGGAGAGCGTCACCTCGCCGGTCATCCCGAACTCGGGCCGCACCGGACGCCCGGTCACCAGTGAGGCCAGCGCGGTCACCATGGTGATGCCGGCGCTCGGGCCGTCCTTCGGTACCGCGCCCGCCGGGACGTGCAGGTGGATCCGCCGTCCGGCCAGCGCGTTCGGGTCCAGCCCGTAGCGCCGCCCGTTCGACCGCAGGTACGACCACGCGATGTGCGCGGACTCCTTCATCACGTCGCCGAGCTGCCCGGTGAGCGTCAGCCCGGGCTCGCCCTCCATGGTGGTGGCCTCGATGAACAGCACGTCGCCACCGGCGCCGGTGACGGCCAGGCCGGTCGCCACGCCGGGCACGGCGGTCCGCTCGGCCGACTCCGGGGTGAACTTCGGCCGGCCCAGGTAGCGGGCCAGGTTCCCGGCGTCCACGTGTACCGGCGCGGCGTCCGTGGCGAGCGCGACGGCCACCTTGCGCAGGATCTTCGCCAGGGCCCGTTCGAGCTGCCGGACACCGGCCTCCCGGGTGTACTCGCCCGCGATCACCGCCAGCGCGTCGTCGGCGACGCTCACCTCCTCGCCGGTCAGCCCGGCCCGCTCCCGCTGCCGGGGCAGCAGGTGGTCGCGGGCGATGGCCACCTTCTCGTCCTCGGTGTAGCCGTCCAGCGCGACCAGCTCCATCCGGTCCAGCAGCGGGCCGGGGATCGCCTCCACCACGTTGGCGGTGGCGAGGAACAGCACGTCGGACAGGTCGAGGTCGACCTCCAGGTAGTGGTCGCGGAACGTGTGGTTCTGCGCCGGGTCGAGCACCTCCAGCAGAGCCGCCGCCGGGTCGCCGGAGTAGCCGGCGGCCAGCTTGTCGACCTCGTCGAGCAGCACGACCGGGTTCATCGAGCCGGCCTCGCGCAGCGCCCGCACGATCCGGCCGGGCAGCGCGCCGACGTAGGTGCGCCGGTGGCCGCGGATCTCCGCCTCGTCCCGGACACCGCCGAGGGAGACGCGGACGAAGTTGCGGCCCAGCGCCCGGGCGACCGACTCGCCGAGGCTGGTCTTGCCGACACCGGGCGGGCCGGCCAGGGCCAGCACCGCGCCGGAGCCGCGTCCGCCGACCACGCCGAGGTTGCGCTCCGCGCGCCGGTTGCGCACCGCGAGGTACTCCAGGATGCGGTCCTTCACGTCGGCCAGGCCGGCGTGGTCGGCGTCGAGCACGGCCCGCGCCGCGGCCAGGTCCGTGTTGTCAGCGGTACGCGTGCTCCACGGCATCTCCAGCACGGTGTCCAGCCAGGTACGGATCCAGCCCGCCTCGGGTGAGGCGTCACTGGCCCGTTCCAGCTTGCCGACCTCGCGCAGCGCCGCCTCGCGTACCTTCTCCGGCAGGTCGGCGGACTCCACCCGGGAGCGGTAGTCGGCGGAGCCGTCGGGCTCGTCCTCGCCGAGTTCCTTGCGGATCGCGGCGAGCTGCTGGCGGAGCAGGAACTCGCGCTGGGACTTCTCCAGCCCTTCGCGCACGTCGCTGTTGATCTGCTCGGTGACCTCCTGCTCGGCCAGGTGCTCCTTCACCCAGCCGACCAGCAGCTCCAGCCGGGCGGTGACGTCCGGCGCGGCGAGCAGCTCGGTCTTCTGCGCCAGGCTGAGCCAGGGCGCGTAGCCGGCCGAGTCGGCCAGCTCGGACAGGTCCGTCATCCGCTCCATCGCGTCGATCACCTGCCAGGCGCCGCGCTGCTGGAGCACCGAGGTCATGAGCGCGCGGTACTCGCGGGCGAGTTCCCGGGCGCGGCCCGCCGGGGCGGGCTCGTCGAGCGTCGCGGCCTCGACCCAGAGCGCGGCGCCGGGACCGGGCACGCCGGAGCCGATACGGGCCCGGACGAGACCGCGGATCACGGCGGCCGGCTCGCCGCTGGGCAGCCGGCCCACCTTCTCGATCGTGGCGACCACGCCGACGGAGCCGTACTCGCCGTCAAGGCGGGGCACGGCCAGGAGTTCCTTGTCGCCGGTGGCGCGGGCCGCGTCGACGGCGGCCTGGGTGGTCGGGTCGAGGGTGACCGGGATGACCATCCCGGGCAGCAGGACGGTGTCGGTCAGGGGAAGTACCGGAAGAGTTGCCATCGGACACCTGCCATCACGTTGGTTGAGCCTGTCTGGCTCAAGTAACAAAAGGTGTCCCTTGTTCCGGGTTGTGACCCACGCCACTGTCCGGCCTTCCCGACGCCTGTTCGCGCACCGGTCCTCTATTGGCCGCGACGCTTACCTGGCACGACCCGCCGAATGCAAAGAGGCGGGTATTGTTGCGAAATTACCGTGAGGTAAGTCAGACTCTTAGCACACCCCGCCCGACACAGGGAGTAATGGCGATGGCAAGGAAAGTAATCACCGTTCTGACCGACGACCTCGACGGCGGAAAGGCCGATCGGACCGTCGAGTTCAGCCTGGACGGCGTGGCGTACACGATCGACGTGTCCGACGAGAACGCGGGCGTTCTGCGCAAGGCGCTGGACCCGTACATCAGCGCTGGCAGGCGGATCGGCCGCGGCGCCACCGAGGTCGCCCGCGCCACCCGGCGCGCGGGCCGGCCGAGCACCTCGGGAATGGACCGCGAGCAGAACCGCGCCATCCGCGAATGGGCAGCCAAGAACGGGTACGAGATTTCCGAGCGCGGGCGCATCCCGGTGTCGGTCGTCGAGGCGTACAAGAACCGCTGAGCGCTAAACACTCACCGTCGGGTATCCCAGGGTCACGCTGAGAAATCGCAGCGCCCGGCCGGCCTTTTGTGTTGTCGGTGACTTTCATCGGGCTGGAGTCCGACGGCACGAAACTTCTTCCCGGAACGATTCCCACGCTCCCCTGCCGGACCCGCCTCGCGTACCCACCACGCGGACACGACACGGCCGCGGCCACCCGGACGGTTCCCGGGCGGCCGCGGCCGTCGCGTGTCCTCAGTTGACCCGGATGCGCACCACGTCGATGGCGGGAGTCTGGTTCGCCCGCTCCATCATCGGGATGCGGTGCGAGCCGTCACCGGCCCAGACCGCGCACTGCGCCACGCCCGACTGCGCCAGGCCCGGGATCTGGATCAGCACGTCGTCCGGCTGGTTGCCGCCGCGGCCGTCCTCGGTGGCGACGAAGAACGCCGGCACGTCCTGCGGGTTCGGGGGCTGCCGGGTGCTGCCGAGCATCCGGCAGGCGGTGTGGAAGTGGCCGCGCACCAGGCCCTGACCGTTGAGCAGCGAGCTCTCCAGGTAGTAGCCGCCCTGCCCGGCCGCGAGGAAGCGGTCCCGCACCAGGTTCTTGGTGGTCACCCGGAGCGTGAACGGCTGGTTGCGCCGCACCTGGTTCGGGAACTGCGTGATCAGCAGCGACGGGTTGTTCGCCGCGGCGCCCACCTCACCGAACGCGGTGCTGACGCACCGGTTGCCGTTCTGGAAGCCGTCGTGCCCCTGCAGCTGGCTGCCGGAGCAGTCCTTGGCGAGCACGTTCAGCCCGTTGCCGCCACCGTTGTTCTGGCCGCCGCCGTTGTTGTTCCCGCCGCCGTTGTTCCCGCCGTTCTGGCCCCCGTTCTGACCGCCGTTGTTGTTGCCGCCGTTCTGACCCCCGCCGTTCTGACCCCCACCGTTGCCGGGGACGTCGGTCAACGCGCACCGGGCGAACTGGTCCAGCCCCTGCGGGCGCTGGCCGAACCGGCCGATGGCGGTGGCGATCCGGTTCAGCGCCGCGGTCCGCTTGTCCGCGAGCGGACCCAGGATCGCGTTGTTGATGAACTCGCCCCCGTTGCGGCCCTCCGCCGCGAGCCGCCGGTTCGCCTCAGCGATCTGGGACGTCAGCGCCGCCAGTTCTCGATCCACCTCGGCACGGGCCCGGCCGGGCACCTGCGGCAGCCGACCCCGGACGTCCGGGCAGGTCACGGTCGGAGTGCCGGCGCCGGCGCCACCCGCGGTCGTCTGCTGGCACTCGGCCGGCGACATCTGGCCGTCGCCCCAGTGGTTACGGACCCAGCGGCCGTTCTGCCAGGTACGGGTGCTGCTGCCCTGGCCGTCCGGGGCGGTCGCCCCCGGGCTGGCGGGCACACAGGACGCCGAGGCGGCGCGCGTGGTCGTCCGCCGGTCCTGGGCGGACGAGATCTGGGTGACGGCCACGATGCCGCCGAAGACCGCGAGCGTGCCGACCACTGCCAGCACCCGCTTGCTCCGCGCGTTACCGGATGACCGGCGCGCCCGTGTGGACCTGCGCATCGAATTGCTCTCCTTCTCGATCCGGTAGTTGACTGGTGATCCCGGCGGACCGATGAATTCGGGGTGTGAGATCACTGCGACGCTCGGGTCGCGCGTCGATGGCCGACGATGCCCTTTCCGCATCGTCTCCGCGCCGTCCGGGCGCGGCGGGGAAGTCTGCGTCCATTCCCGATGAGGTACGGAGCGCCGTCGGCGAAGGTTCAACCGGAGATCGAAAAAAATCGGGACGTGCCGGGCCGGGGTCGGCTCGGCGCCGCGGCCAGGAAGGGTTCAGTCCGCGCAGAGGTGGTCGAAGGCGAAGCCGCCGTCGAAGGAGTCCCGCCGGGCCGCGAGCGCGCGCACCCGACCGCGAAGCTCCTCCCGGTCCACCAGGGACGCCCCGGCGGCGTCGAGATCGCGCAGTCGCTCCCCCAGCGCCATCGCGGCCAGGTCCTCGGCGAGCCGGCCCGGGTCCACGCCGCAGGAGAATCCCCGCGACGTCAGCCGTACCCGCTCCAGCAGGCAGCCGCCGGGCCGCACCTCGACCCAGCACCAGCCCTCCGCCGGGCCGCCGGTCCAGCGCACGTGCAGCCCGCGCACGATCGGGTCGGCGATCCGGCCGGCCACGTACGCCTCGACCGCCTCGACCCGCGCGAGCGCCCCGAGGTCGTTCACCGGTCCACGCCGGCCGTCCGGCAGCCGGCCGATGATGTCCCGGAAGCCGACCGCGTCCCCGGCGTCCGGGTCGGTGCCCTCGGCGTAGGCCCGCGCGTCCAGGACGTACTCGACGAAGCGGCGGACGTGATCGGCGCCGCGCAGCGTCGGTGACTCGACCCGCAGCAGCGGCAGGCCGACGGCGGCGGACACCGCGTCGGTCAGCCGTTCCTCCCGGCGGGCGGGCGACCCGTCGGACGCGGGCGCGGTGAACCGCACCGCGAAGCGCGGCAGGCCGGTGTCGGCGGCGCCGACCACCAGGTCCAGCGGCGCCCGTCCGGCCGTGCTCCACTGGTTGCCGGTGACCCCCGGCGGACGGCCCTGCACCAGCTCGCCGAGCCGCCGGCCGGCGTACCCGACGTGCCCGTGGCGGGTCAGGCACGGCGTCGCGCCGGACGGGACCGGCCGCAGCCAGGAGGCGGTCACGCTGCCGGTGTTCGTCATCTCGCCCCGCCCCCCGTCGTCCGGTCGACGCCCGAGTGTAGGGCGTCGGGCGTCCGCCCCGGCGGTGCGGTGGAGCACGCCGGGGCCCGCCGACCGGTGCGCAGCCGCGTCCGTGCCTCTAGGCTCTGCCCGTGCACAGCGGACGGACCCCGGAGCAGTTCCCCAAACGCAGTCTCGTCGCCCTCTCCCACGCCATCGAGCGGGCCGCGCTCGCCGAGGCCGAGGACGGCCCGCTGATCGTGTTCGCCCTGTTCCAGCGGCTGCCGTACTTCGACCGGGAGCGCGAGGTCTACCGGCGCATCGCCGGCCGCGCCGCGGCGACGGTGGTGGCGATGGTCGGCGGCCCGCCGCCCGACCTGCCCGAGCGCACGTACGGCGTGACGCTCGACGAGGCGGAGGAGCTGGCCCGCGAGTGGAGCGTGGTGGTGCTGAGCCCCCGGTTCGGCGCCACCCTCGTGGCCCACGACCGCGCCGAGGCGACGCCCGCGCCGACGCTGGAAGCCGGCCGGCTCTTCGACGGCCGCTGGGGATTCCGCCGGGACGAGGCGCTGCACGAGGCCATCCGGCTGCGCGAACAACTCGCCGAGCGGCTGCCCGCCGAGGCGCGCACGGCGCTGGACGAGGCGATCGCCCGGGTGCGCGACATCCCGGCCGGACCGGGCGAGCCGCGCGCCGAGGCGGCGCTGCGGCTGCTGGCCCGCCGCGCCGACCGGGTCACGCCGCCGGTCCAGCCGGCCGAGGCGTTCCTCGACGAGCCGGGCCTGCGCAGGTGGGCCGGCATGGACGGGGTGACCGCCTCGGGCACGCTGCCGGTGGCGCTGGTCGGCCTGCGGGTGGACGAGCCGCCCGGCTCGCCGGAACGATTCGGCCGGCGCAACGGCGCCCGGGAGGGCCATGCCGTGCTCGCCGCCGTCACCGGCGCGCTGCGCCCGGTCGACCGCGCGCTGCGGGTCGCCGAGAACGAGTACCAGCTCCTGCTGCCCGGGCTGGACGAGCCGGCCGCGCTCGAGGTGGTGCGCCGCCTGCACGACGCGATCGCCGCGCTCGCCAAGTCGTACCCGTTCCTGGTTTACACGATGCACGCGGCGGTCGGGGTGAGCACCCGGCGGCCGCTGCCCACCGCGGACCTGCGCGCCGCCGTCGACTGGGCGGCCCGCAAGGGCCTGCCGGTGGCGGGCCTGCCGCCGGAGACGGCCGACGCCGCGACCGCGCCGGCCCGCTGATCCGCGGTACGAGGGGAGAACACGCCGTGCGGGTGGTGTCGCTGGTGCCGTCGCTGACCGAGGCGGTGGCGGCCACCCGCCCGGAGGTGCTGGTCGGGGCGACCGACTGGTGCACCCATCCGGCCGGGCTGGACGTCGCCCGGGTCGGCGGGACGAAGTATCCGGACCTGGACCGGGTGCTCGCCCTCAAACCGGATCTGGTGCTGCTCAACGAGGAGGAGAACCGGCTGGCCGACGCCGAGGCGTTGCGCGCGGCCGGGGCGCCGGTGCGGGTCACGTTCCCGCGTACCGTGCCGGAGGCGCTCGACCAGCTCGGAGAGCTGGTGGTCGCGCTCGGCGCGCCGGCCGAGCCGCCGTGGCTGGCGGCGGCCCGTCGCGCCTGGGCGGCCCTGGGCACGCCGGCGCGCGTCCGCACCGCTGTGGTGCCGGTGTGGCGGCGCCCGTGGGTGGTGCTCGGCCGGGACACGTTCGCCGGGGACGTGCTGGCCCGGCTCGGCGTGGTGAACGGCTGGGCCGGGGACGCGGAACGCTATCCCCGGCCCAGTCTCGACGAGCTGCGCGCCCGGTCGCCGGAGCTGGTGGTGCTGCCCGACGAGCCGTACCGGTTCACCGCCGACGACGGGCCGGAGGCGTTCCCGGGGGTGCCGGCGGCGCTGGTGTCCGGCCGGCACCTCACCTGGTACGGCCCGTCGTTGGCCGAGGCGCCGGCGCTGCTCGCCGCCCAGCTCGCGAGCGCCACCGCCTGACCGCGCCGGCACGCTCAGGCGACCGGGGTGGCGTGCACCGGGTCCAGCTCCATCAGCGTGGTGTCGTCCAGGTCGTACCCGATCGCGTTGTGCACGGCGACCACGCCCGCGAC
>NZ_JAGPXV010001211.1:0-425 GCF_018070405.1 Micromonospora sp. D75 | reverse complement strand
ATCCGCCAGTGCGGGCCGCGTCGGATAGAGGATCGCGGTGTGGAACAGCCCGGTCGTGCCGGGTGGAGGCGGCGAGCCGCCCTTGCTCTCCCAGGTGTTGAGCCCGATGTGGTGGTGATAACCGCCGGCCGCGATGAAGGCCGCGCTGGAGCCCATCCGCTGCATCAGCTCGAAGCCGAGCACGCCGCAATAGAAGCCGAGCGCGCGATCGAGATCGGCGACCTTGAGGTGGACGTGGCCGATCCTGGTGCCGGCGGCGACGGCTGGGCTCTGCGACATGGTGGTGCTCCGTTGATGAACTCCACATAGGCCCGGCTTCGGGACGACGCTACCAGCCTGTCCCGAAACCCATCGTTTCCGGATGTGCGACTACGACAATTCCGGGACTTCGCCCTCCGGCAGCTCGAACGCGAAGGTGTTCAGCG
>NZ_JAGPXV010001210.1:0-426 GCF_018070405.1 Micromonospora sp. D75 | reverse complement strand
ATCCAGGACGAGATCGCCATCAGGGCCGGCAATTACGAATCCTATGTCAACGAAGGCGGAACGAATTTCAGCGGCGGGCAGCGTCAGCGCATCGAGATCGCCCGTGCGCTCGTCGGCCGTCCCTCCATCGTGGTTCTCGACGAGGCGACCGCCGCGCTCGATCCGGTCACGGAGAAGGCGATCGACGACAATCTGCGCCGCTCCGGCTGCACCTGCATCATCATCGCGCATCGGCTGAGCACGATCAGGGATTGCGACGAGATCGTCGTGTTGCGGCAGGGGAAGGTCGCCGAGCGCGGAACGCACGAGACGCTGCTGGCGCTGGGCGGCGAGTATGCGCGACTGGTGTCGCAGGAATGACGGATCACGTCGAAAGCATCGTCTCCGGCGCAGGCCTCGTGGCGTCGACGGAGCTGCCTATAGAGC
>NZ_JAGPXV010000142.1:0-10906 GCF_018070405.1 Micromonospora sp. D75 | reverse complement strand
GGGCCAGGATCGGGTGGGACCGGTGGAATGCCGCACCCCGTACCTCGCGTTACCTCCCTGTGGACGACGACAGTGCCAGCGCGAGGGGGGTGACCGGTGCCGATACAGACACGGAGCCGGGAACGGGACGAACGGGACGAGCGGCAGCTCAGGCGGCTGCTCGACGCGCCGGAGTGGCCCGCGGCGTCGGTCGTGAGCACCGGCACAGACTCCGGAAGTGAATCTGCCGGAAAGTGGGTACGCGTATCCTCAGCGGGAAAGCATCCGACGCGAGGGGATGTGCGGTTGACCACCGAGAAGACGGACGAGCGCAGGGCCCGCTTCGAGCGGGACGCTATGCCCTTCGTCGACCAGCTCTACGCCGCCGGTCTGCGGATGACCCGCAACCCGGCCGACGCGGAGGACCTGGTTCAGGAGACGTACCTGAAGGCGTACGCCGCCTTCCACCAGTTCGAGCAGGGCACGAACCTGAAGGCCTGGCTCTACCGGATCCTGACCAACACCTACATCAACACCTACCGTAAGCGGCAGCGGCAGCCCATTCAGGCGCCGACCGAGGAGATCACCGACTGGCAGCTCGCCGAGGCCGAGTCGCACACCTCCAGCGGCCTGCGCTCGGCCGAGACGGAGGCGCTCGACCGGCTCCCGGACAGCGACGTCAAGGAGGCCCTCCAGCAGTTGCCGGAGGAGTTCCGCCTGGCCGTCTACCTGACCGACGTCGAGGGCTTCTCCTACAAGGAGGTCGCCGACATCATGGGCACGCCGATCGGCACCGTGATGTCCCGTCTGCACCGTGGCCGACGTAATCTGCGGAAGCTGCTCGAGCAGTACGCGGCGGAGCGCGGTTTCAGCGCCGCCTCGTCGAAGAAGGGTTCGACCGCCGCCGCCAGCCGGGAGGTGTGACCGTGAGCTGTGGACAACCGCACGAGACGGACTGCCGCGAGGTGCTCGCCGAGGTCTACCTCTACCTCGACCTGGAGTGCGGCGAGGAGCGCCGGCTGCTGATCCGGCACCACCTGGACGAGTGCGGGCCGTGCCTGCGCGAGTACGGCATCGAGCAGGAGGTCAAGGCGCTCGTGGCCCGGTGCTGCGGCAACGACTCGGCGCCGGAGAAGCTGCGTGAGCGGCTGCGTCTGCGGCTGACCGAGCTGGTGGTCTTCGAGACCACCGAGTCCCGCGAACTGGCCGACTGAACAAGCGACGGAACGGCCCGGGTCCGAATGATCGGACCCGGGCCGTCACGCGTTTCCGGCAGGTGCCGCGCTGCTCCCGATGATCAGGAGTTGGGGCGCTTGCCGTGGTTGGCGCTGCTCTTCTTCCGGGCCTTCTTCTTGCGGGCCTTCTTCGCCATGCTCTGCCTCCTTGTGCTGGTCACGGTTCCGTCCGCGGCTGGCCGCGGCGGAGGTCGCGGTGTGGCTCCCCGGCTCGCCGGTGGCCGACCCGCACGATGCTAGTGCCGACGCAGCCCGCCGGAGCGCGGTGGGGCGCATCGCGTACCCGGTGGTGCGCGGGCCGGCGTGACCGGCGTCATGATTGGATACCGTTCGCAGGACTGTCGGGGAGTCGTCGGGGAGAGGGAGGGCCGGAAGATGGCCGAGGAGATCCGCGCCGAGATGGTGGCGAACGTCTGGAAGGTCGTGGTGTCGGCCGGCGACACCGTGTCCGAGGGCGACACGCTCGTCATCCTGGAGTCGATGAAGATGGAGATCCCGGTGGTCGCCGAGTCCGACGGCGTGGTGCAGCGCCTCGCCGTCAACGAGGGAGACGTGGTGCAGGACGGCGACCTGATCGCGGAGATCGGTTGACCGCCTTGCTGGTGCGCCGCGCCGAGCCGGCGGACTTCCCGGCCGTGGCGCGGCTGACTGTGGCCGCGTACGAGGCGGACGGCCAGCTCAAGGACGAGAGCGGGTACGCGCCGGTGCTCGCCGACGTGGCCACCCGCGCCCAGACCGGCGAGGTGCTGGTGGCCGTCGACGACACCACCGGCCAGGTGCTCGGCGCGGTGACGTTCGTGCTGCCCGGCACCCCGTACGCCGAACTCGCCGGCCCGGGCGAGGCGGAGTTCCGGATGCTCGCGGTGGATCCGGCCGCGCAGGGCCGGGGCGCCGGCGCCGCGCTCGCGGCCGCGTGCGTGACGCGCGCGACGGAGCTGGGCTGCACGGCGGTGGTGATCTGCGTACGCGCCGGGATGGCGGCGAACGCGCACCGCCTCTACGAGCGGCTCGGTTTCGTCCGGCTGCCGGAGAAGGACTGGTCGCCGCTGCCCGGCATCGACCTGCTCGGTCTGCGACTGGACCTGACCGCGGCGGGCTGAACCGGCTCAGCCCTGGCCGGTCTCGCCGATCTTGGCGAGCAGCTCGTCGGCCACCTCGAGCGCGATCCGCTTCCGCTCGTCGTCGGTGATGCCGGGCGCGCGGACCGCGAACCAGCTGGTGTGCACCGCGAACAGCGTCAGCGTGGCGCGCAGCTGGGCGGCCGGCGAGTCGTCACCCCGGCACAGCTCGTGGGCCAGCCGCATCATCCGGTCCCGCATCTGCTGGCCGGCGACCAGGCTCTTGAGCACCGTCTGGTTCTGCTCGAAGAAGCGCATCACCTGGGGCAGGTCGCCGGCGAACATGCTGTCGGCGTACCGCCCGAGCAGGGCGCGCCGGGTCGCCAGGGTGGGTGGCTGGTCGGCGGCCCAGGCGATCAGCTCGTCCATCCGGCGCAGCCGGTCGTCGACGAAGCTGGTGACGATCTCGTCCTTGCTCTTGAAGTGGTAGTAGAGCGCCGCCTTCGTGACGCCGAGCCGCTCGGCGATCTCCCGCAGTGACGTCTTCTCGTAGCCCTGCTCGGTGAAGAGTTCCAAGGCGACGGCCTGGATGCGCTGCCGTGTGCCTCCTGTGGTCTCCCTCACCAGCCGACTTCCTTCCAATCCGCTTGACGTCCGACCGTCATCAGCTTACCGTCCGGCTAGTAAGCAAACTAGCCGGGCGGCAAGTAAGTTGATCACATGATCTGCGGGGGAGCCTACCGATGAGTCAACAAGCCCCGGTCGTCGCGAGACCCAACATCCGCGTCGTCCTGTTCGGCCTGATGATCGCGATGATGCTCGCGATGCTCGACAACATGATCGTCAGCACCGCGCTGCCGCGGATCGTCTTCGAGTTCGGGGGCGCCGACCACTTCACCTGGGTGGTCACCGCGTACGTGCTGGGCACTACTGTCTCCACGCCGATCTGGGGCAAACTCGGCGACCTCTACGGACGTAAGGCCGTCTTCCTCACCGCCGTCGTCGTGTTCCTGGTCGGCTCGGCGCTGTGCGGCATGTCCGGCTCCGGCGTCTTCGGCGGCGCCGACAGCGGCATGATCGAGCTGATCGCGTTCCGCGCCGTGCAGGGCCTCGGCGCCGGTGGCCTGATGGTCGGCGTCATGGCGATCATCGGTGACCTGGTGCCGCCCCGCGAGCGGGGCCGCTACCAGGGCATGATCGCCGGCATCATGGCCATCGCCATGGTCGCGGGGCCGCTGGTCGGCGGCTTCATCACCGACAACCTCTCCTGGCGCTGGGCGTTCTACGTCAACCTGCCGCTGGGCGGCGTGGCGCTGCTGGTCCTGGCCACCACCATGCACCTGCCGAAGTACCGCACCGAGCACAAGATCGACTGGCTGGGCGCGGCGCTGCTGTCCGTGGGCATCACCGCGATCGTGCTGGTCACCACCTGGGGCGGCAACCAGTACGACTGGGCCTCGCCGCAGATCCTCGGCCTCGCCGTGCTGGCGGTGGCCGCGCTCGGCGTGTTCGCTCTCGTCGAGCGGCGCGCACCCGAACCGATCCTGCCGCTGAGCCTGTTCGCCAACCGCAACTTCGCGCTGATCTCGGTGATCGGGTTCCTGCTCGGCTTCGCCATGTTCGGCGCGATGAACTTCCTGCCGCTCTACCAGCAGACCGTCCAGGGCGCCTCGGCCACCAACAGCGGCCTGCTGCTGCTCCCGCTCATGTTCGGCATGCTCGTGGTCTCGCTCGTGGTCGGCCGGACGATCACCAAGACCGGCCGCTACCGGGCCTTCCCGATCGTCGGCGGCGTCGTGATGGCCGCCGGGATGGGCCTGCTCAGCCTGCTCGACGTGGACACCAGCAAGGCGCAGTCCTCGCTCTACATGGTCGTGCTCGGCGTCGGCATGGGCTTCCTGATGCAGACCTCGATGCTGATCGCGCAGAACAGCGTCGAGCAGAAGGACCTCGGCGCCGCCAGCGGCGCCGCCACGTTCTTCCGGTCCATCGGCGGCTCGTTCGGCGTCTCCCTCTTCGGCGCGATCTTCGCCAACCGTCTCGCCGACTCGGCGGCCGGCCCCGCGTTCGCGGGCTCGGGTGGCGGCGAGGGCGGCGCGATGAACCTGGAAGCCCTCAAGAAGCTCACCGGCCCGATGCGCGAGGCGGTGCTCGGCGGCCTCGCCGACGCCATCTCGCACGTCTTCTTCTGGGCGGTCCTCTTCACCGTGGCCGTGCCGGTGCTCGCCTGGTTCATCAAGGAGGTGCCGCTGCGCGCGACGAACGACGTGCGGCCGGCCGGCCCCACGCCGGAGGACGAGGCCGAGGCCGCGCTCGGCAAGGCCCCCGTCGCCTGACTCACCCGCCGCAGCCCCGCGCCCCCACCCCGGGGGTACGCGGGGCCGCCGCGTATCCACTCCAGCGAGGCACCCGGTGCCTTCCGCCCGCTGCCCGCCACATCGGGGGAGTGGTGGGGTCGGAGGGGAGTTGATCGCGCCACCTCGGCGAAGTGGCGGCGCTCGGCTGGGTGGTGGGGGCCGGGGAGCCGGCCGGAAATGGGGCCCCGGAACGGTCCCGGCGCTCAGCCTCTGCGGAACAGGGCGGTGAGGCGTCGCCAGAGGCGGCGCAGCGGGCCTCCGCCGGCGCCGGCGATGAGCGAGTCGGCGGTGGCGCGGGCGGCCGGGTCGAGGGCCGGGGTCGCCCGCGCCAGATAGGCGAGCGACACCGCCACCGGGGTACGCCGGGCGGCGCCGGATGCCACCTCGGTGAGCCGCCCGGCCACCACGGCGGCCACGTCGGCGCGGGTGGCCGGGTCCACCCAGGCGGCGGTGACCAGGGCGAACAGCGCCGCCTCGGCGGCCGGGCCGGGATCGGTGGCCAGTTCGTGCAGCACCCGCCGCCGGGTCGACGACTCCCACGGCTCGTCGGTGCGGTGGTGCAGCAGGCCGAGGCAGGCCCAGACCTGCGCGCAGCGTCTCCACAGTGCCGGGTCCTGCCCGCCGAGCACGCGGCCCAGCGCGGTGGCGGGTGCCTCCGGCGGGTGCGCCAGCAGTGCGAGCAGGTCGGCGAGGTCCAGTGTGGCCAGCCCGACGGCGGCGTCGTACGCGGCCGGGGGGTGCGCCCACGCCGGGTGCGCCAGGTGCTGGAGGCGGCGTACCGCGGCTGCCGAGGGGGCGGGCCCGTCGGGGGACGGGAAATCGTCGTCTGCCGGTGTGACCTGACCCAGCCAGGGCCGCCCCCGGCAGCATTCGGCGAGGTCGCCGTGCTCGTGCGTGTCGTCCGGATGTTCCCGGACGAAATCGGCGAGCGCCACCAGGTGGTCCACGTCGCCGTCGCGCAGGTAGCGCAGCCGGTGCGCGGTGTGCACGGCACAGTCGAAGGTGGGGTCCTTCGCCAGCGCCCGGTCGATCCAGCCCAGCGCCGCGTCGAGCCGGCCGTTGTCGGCGAGCGTGCCGGCGATGTCCGCGTAGACGGCGAGGTCGTCGGGGTCGAGCGCGACAGCCCGTTCCAGCGCCGCCAGCGCCTCGCCGGTGCGGCCGGCGCTGCGGTACGCGTACCCGAGCCACACCTCGCCGAGTTTGGTGGGCTGTGCGCGTACCCCCCGGGTGGCCCAGGTGACGGCGAGGGTGACCTCGCCGAGGCGCCGGGCCAGCGCGGACGCCGCGCCCAGCAGCAGCGGGTGGGCCGGATGCACGGTGATCGCGTTGCGGGCCAGCGTGAGGTACGGCGCCAGCGGCTCGCGCAGCCGGCGCGGCGCGGGGTCGGGCGCCGCCGCGCAGACCTGCATGAGGATCCGGGCGGTGCGTTCGGGGTCGAGGCGTTCCGGCAGGTCGGTGGCGGTCACCCAGGGTACGGCGGCCCACGGCGCGGCGGGCGCGTAGCCGGTGGCGGCGGCCAGCAGGTCGAGCCCTTCGGCGGGCCGGCCGGCGGCGGCGAGCAGGTGCGCGCGGGCCACCACGGCGCCGACGAACGCCTGCTGACCGAGCGGGAAGAGGTCCAGGTCGCCGCCGCTGGCCGCGTCCAGCCGGGCGAGCGCTTCGTGCGCCTCGGGCAGCGTGGGGGAGCGGACCAGCGCGGCGGCGATGTGGTCGGCGGCGTGCCGCAGGTCGCCCTCGCCCAGCGCCAGCCGGGCCAGCGCGAGTTCCTCCTCCGCCGAGAGCGCGGCGTCGTCCTCGGGCACGTCGTCCTTCCGCCGGTCGGGGTCGGTCAGCCGGGCAAGCCTAGGGGATCTTCCGTCAATTAGTGATCCACTGCGCACTCCTGCTCGTTGCGTTGATTGAGGCTGCTGAAACGTGCAAGACTGAGCATCGAACGCGCGAGAAACGCGCAGAAGGAGGTCTGGAGTGACGCGAGCAGGGGCCGGTATGGCCGCCGACATCGACGAGCAGCCGGCCGGTTACGAGCGTCTGCTCTCCGCCGAGCACGCCGCGGCGATCGCCGAGGTCGCGGCCGTCGTCGCGCAGCGGCGCCCCCGGCACGTGGTGTTCACCGCGCGGGGCACCTCCGACCACGCCGCGCTCTACGCGGCCTACCTGACCGAGATCCGCCTCGGACTGCCCGCCGGGCTGGCCTCGCCCAGCGCGATCACCGTCTTCGGCGCCCGGCCCGACCTCTCCGACGCGCTCGTCGTCGGCGTCAGCCAGAGCGGCGGCTCGCCCGACCTCGCCGAGGTGCTGCGGGTCGCCCGCGCCTCCGGCGCGCTCACCCTGGCCGTCACCAACAACCCCGGCTCGCCGCTGGTCGAGACCGCCGAGCTGAGCGTGGACATCGCCGCCGGCCACGAGCGGGCGGTCGCCGCCACCAAGACCTACACCGCCGAGCTGCTCGCGCTGCTCATGCTGATCGAGGGCGTACGCGCCGGCGACGGCGTCCTGCCCGCCGAGGAGCGCGCCGCCCTGAGCCGGCTGCCCGAGCTGGCCGCGCAGACGCTCGCCGACGACACCCCGGCCCGGCTCGCGCCGCGCTACCGGTTCGCCGCCCAGCTCGTCACCACCGGCCGGGGGTACGCGTACCCGACCGCCCGGGAGGCGGCGCTGAAGCTGATGGAGACCTCGTACCTGCCGGCGCTCGCCTTCTCCGGCGCCGACCTGCTGCACGGCCCGCTCGCCATGACCGACCCGGACGTACCGGTGCTCGCCGTCGTCGGCTCCGGCCCCGGCGGCACGTCGATGCGCGAAGTGCTGCCCCGCCTCGGCGAGCGCCGCGCCGACGTGGTGGTGGTCGGCTCCGCCGAGGTCGGCGAGACCCGGATGGCGGTGCCCGAGGTCGACGAGCGGTACGCGCCGCTGCTCGACATCCTGCCGCTGCAACGGCTCGCGCTGGCCCTGGCGCTGGCCCGGGGCGAGGACCCGGACGCGCCGCGCGGCTTGAAGAAGGTCACGGCGACGATGTGAGGCCCGGCGTGGCACGCTGTGTGGCGTGTCCACCCTCCGTGACCTCGCCGAGGAGCACACCGCGCTCCGCCCGGCCGACATCGACCACCTGCACCGGATCGCCGGCGACTGGCAGCTGCTGTCCGACCTGTCCTTCGCCGACCTGCTGCTCTGGGTGCCGGTGGACGGCGACGGCACGTTCCTCTGCGTGGCCCAGGTCCGTCCCACCACCGCACCGACCGCCTACCTGGACGACCAGGTCGGGCGGATCGTCGGCGGGGCCGAGGTGGCCCACCTGGAGGTGGCCTACCGGCAGGGACGGATCTGGCGCGAGGGCGACCCGGTCTGGTACGGCGACGTCCCGGCCCGCCACGAGGCGATCCCGGTCCGGCTGCGTACCGGCGACGGTGAAGCCGGCGAGGTGATCGCCGTGGTGGGCCGGGACACCAACCTGTCCACCGCGCGCACCCCCAGCCAGCTGGAACTGAACTACCTGACCACCGCCGACGACCTGGCCCAGATGATCGCCGATGGCACGTTCCCGCCGCCCCGGCACCCCGGCGAGACCACCTCGGCGCCCCGGGTCGGCGACGGCCTGGTGCGGCTCGACGCCAACGGCAAGGTCACCTACGCCAGCCCGAACGCCCAGTCCGCGTACCGCCGCCTCGGCTACGCCTCCCACCTCGTCGGCGAGGACCTGGCCAAGCTGCACCGCCGGCTCGCCGGCGACCCCCTCGAAGGCACCGACGCGGGCAACGCCGTGCTCGCCGCGCTGCGCGGCGAGGCGCCGCCCCGGCGGGAGATCGACGCCCGCGGCGCGACCATGCTCACCCGGGCGCTGCCGCTGATGCCCGCCGGAGTGCCGATCGGCGCGCTGGTGCTGGTCCGCGACATCACCGAGGTACGCCGCCGCGACCGCGCCCTGATCACCAAGGACGCCACCATCCGGGAGATCCACCACCGGGTGAAGAACAACCTCCAGACCGTCGCCGCGCTGCTGCGCCTGCAGGCCCGGCGGGTCTCCATGCCCGAGGCCCGGGTCGCGCTGGAGGAATCGGTACGCCGGGTCGCCTCGATCGCGCTGGTGCACGAGACGCTCTCCATGTCCAGCGACGAGGCGGTCGAGTTCGACGGCATCGTGGACCGGGTGGCCAGCGCCGCCACCGAGGTCGCCGCCACCGAGGTGAGTGTCGGCATGCGCCGCCGCGGCACGTTCGGCGTCCTGCCCGCCGAGATCGCCACCTCGCTGGTGATGGTGCTCAACGAGCTGCTGCTCAACGCCGTGGAGCACGGTTTCCCGTCGGCCGAGGAGGAGGCGGCCGCTCCTCCTGTGGACGTGCCCCGGCCGGAGGCGGGGGTTTCCGCGCCCCGGCCCGAGGTTGTGGTCTCCGCGCACCGGGCGCGCAAGCAACTGCACGTCACGGTGACCGACAACGGCCGGGGGCTGCCCGAGCAGTTCGACGCCGAGCGCGGCGGCAACCTGGGCCTGCAGATCGTCCGGGCGCTGGTCACCGGCGAGCTGCGCGGCACCATCGAGCTGCGTAACGGCGCCGACGGCGGCACCGAGGCGGCCATCGTCGTACCGCTGGCCCGCGGCACCACCGACCGCCTCACCGGACGAGCAGGGCCACTGTGATCCCCGGACGCGGCCACACCTGCCGCACCGTGTAGCCCGCGCGCAGCGCGTCGCCCTTCGCACCCGGCACCGCCGCCAACGGGTCCGCGCGCCGGCCGGTGACCACCAGCCACACCCGGTCCACCCCGGCCAGGCACCGCGCCGGGTCGTCGCACTCCACGGCCCAGAGGCTCGCGTCCTGACGCTGGTCGCGGACCACCAGCACGTCGCGTGGCAGCCTCGACCCCAGGTGGTACGCCATGCCGAGATCCGGGAACAGCCAGCCGTCCCGGGGCGAGTAGACGATCGCGTCGCCCGGCCGCTGCCCGGCGCGGATGATCCCGGCCGCGCCCGCGTAGTCGACGGGTGCGCTGCGCGGCCACTCGTGGGTGCGGCGCAGCGCCGCCTGATCGGGCAGCCCGAGCAGCCCGGCCAGGACCACCACCGCGATTCCCGCCGCGACCCGTCCGCGCGGCGACGTCGGCCCTTGCTCTGCTTCCACGGGCGCGGCAGTGCGGCCGGCTGCGGCGGGTGTCGCCGTGCGCGCTGGTTCAGCGGGCGTTGCTTCAGCGGGCGCTGGTTCAGCGGGTGTTGCTTCAGCGGGCGCTGGTTCAGCGGGTGTTGCTTCAGCGGGCGCTGGTTCAGCGGGCGTTGCTTCAGCGGGCGTTGCTGTTGCCGGCGTTCGGGCCGGTGCGGGAGTGACCCGCGCGGCAGCCAGCGCGGCGCCGGCCAGTACGCAGGCGAACGGCACGGTGAAGACCAGGTAGCGGGTCACCCAGAGCGGCACCACCGTTCCGGCGGCGAACATCAGCAGCACCGGCAGCAGCACGGCGGCGGCCGGCAGCAGCGCCCGGCGACCCAGCCGGGCCACGCCGAGCGCCGCGAGCGCGAGCACGAAACCGCCGACGACGCCGCTCTGCGCCAGCGCACCCGGTAGCGCCGCCAGGTCGGGCAGGCGCGCCGGGTCGACCCAGTCGAGCTGTCGACCGCGCTGCCCCCGGGCGACGAGTGCCAGTGGGGTGACGAGCACGACGGCCGGCACCAGCGCCAGCAGCCACCAGGCCAGCGCCTCCCGAGCCTCGCCGGTCACGTACTGCGGTTCCGCTTCCGGCGCGTCCGTGCCATGCTCCCTGCTCCCGGGATGCGGTGACACCCGTGGCGTTCCACCGGCGTTCGATCTCGTGGCTGGGTGGAACGCCGTGGGTGTCTGCGGGGCGTCGTGACACCCGTGGTGTTCCACTCGCGCTCGATCTCGTGGCTGGGTGGAACGCCACAGGTGTCTGCGGCGTGGCCGGCTCGCGTCGGGCATCTGGGCTCGGGACTGGCCGGGCGGATCGACGACCCCCGCAGGGCCATGTGCGGCGGTCAGCAGCACCACCACGGCGTGCGCGGCGAGCAGGGTGAGCGCGACCAGGTGGAGCAGGCCGAGCGCGGCGACCGCAACGGCGTACCCGGCCCAGCGTCGCCAGGTCGGCCGGCGCAGCGCCTCGACCAGCAGCAGCGTGGCCAGCACGGCGAGCAGCGTGGCTAGGGCGTACGGGCGGGCCTCCTGCCCGTACCGCGAGGTGACCGGCAGGACCGCGAACAGCAGTCCGGCCAGCAGCCCGGCGCGACGGCCGACCAGCACCGCGCCGAGGCGGGCGGTGAGCGCGGCGGCCACGGCCATGG
>NZ_JAGPXV010001209.1:0-429 GCF_018070405.1 Micromonospora sp. D75 | reverse complement strand
TCGACGACAAGGACGGTCTGTATGGTCTGGGTCATGACTGACATCGCATCGGGGGTGCCGATCGTTGATCCATTTGCGGGCGATTGTCTCGTCCGAAGAACTACGGTCATGGTGCAATCCTACGGTCAGTCACGGCTCAAGGCACTACGGGGTCGAGGAAGGCGGCGCGACGGGCGGGGAAGAAACCGAAGGCGACCCCGATCCCGGTCGAGGTCAGGAACGCCGCGCCGATCGAGAACATGGAATAGGTGACCTGGAAGCCGGGCACCGCGATGTTGATGGCGACGCCGAGCAGGATCGCGATCAGGATGCCGGCGATGCCGCCGATCGACGAGATCAGGGTCGCTTCCACCAGGAACTGCTGGAGGATGTCGCTGCGCCGGGCGCCAACCGCCATGCGGACGCCGATCTCGCTGATCCGCTCGGATA
>NZ_JAGPXV010001208.1:0-430 GCF_018070405.1 Micromonospora sp. D75 | reverse complement strand
GGCTACGTCGTCAACCCGGCGCAGGTGGAGCGGCAGATCGCCGGCTCCTTCGTCTATGGCCTCTCCGCGCTGTTCTACGGCGGCTGCACCGTCAAGGACGGCAAGATCGAGCAAACCAACTTCGACACCTATAATTCGATGCGCATCAACGAGATGCCGAAGGTGGAATCGGTGATGGTGCCGAGCGGCGGATTCTGGGGCGGCGTCGGCGAGCCGACCATCGGCGTTGCGGCACCGGCGGTGCTCAACGCCTATTTCGCGGCGACGGGCAAGCGCATCCGCTCGGTGCCGCTGCGCGACCAGAACATCACCTTCGCGTAACAGACGCCGCGGCGGCCGCATCGGCCGCCGCGGCATTTTCCGGACAAGATTCATGAATGTGCCGGTGACACGGCGGAATGCCATCCTCGGCATCACCGCTGCAGCCACA
>NZ_JAGPXV010000141.1:0-10927 GCF_018070405.1 Micromonospora sp. D75 | reverse complement strand
CCAGGCCGGCCAGTCGGGGGGGCAGGGACTCGTCCGGCTCGTGGCGGAGGCGGTCGACATCTGGAACAAGCGCCGGGCGGCCGGCGCCCGGTGACGGCCGGCCGGACGCTCGCCCCTTCGTCCGGCCGACCGCCGTTCACCGGCCGCAGCCGCTCACGCCCGGCTCCACCGCTGGTTGGCGTTGCCGTGGCAGGTCCAGACGATCACCCGGGTGCCGTTGGCGGTGCCCGCGTTGTCGACGTCCAGGCACAGCGACGGGAAGCGCCCGTTGCTCACCGTGCCGTTGCCGTTGATGGTCCACTGCTGGTTGGTGCCGCCGTTGCAGTCCCAGATCTGCACCCGGGTGCCGGCGGTCGCGTTCGTCGGCACGTCCAGGCACTTGCCGAGCACCTGCAACGCCTGCCCGTTGGCGGTGAACTGCTGGTTGGCATTGTTGTGACAGTCCCAGATCAGCGTGCCGGTGCCGTTGGCGGTGCCGGCGTTGTCGACGTCGAGGCACCGGCCGGACGACTCGCTGCGCAGCCGGAACGTGGTCGGGACCGGTGGCGGGGTCGTGGTGCCGCCGCCGCTGACCCGGTAGACCACGGTGCCGTGCGCGGGGACGCTGGCGGAGATCGCGCCGGTGCTGGTGGAGGTGGCGTCGGTCCAGGCGTCGCGCAGCGTGAACGAGCTGCCGCTCTTGCCGATCGCCGCCGCCGTGGTGGAGACGGTGGTGGTCGAGCTGCCCTGGTTGAACAGGGCGACCGCCACGTCTCCGTTGGCCAGCGGCTTGGCCAGCACCCGCCGGGTGCCGTCGAAGGAGACCTGGACCGCCTGGCGGCCGAGCGTGTCCTGGTTGATCGCGACCAGGTTGGCGTTGCGCAGGATCGCCAGCGTGGCCGCGTTCGTCGAGCGGACGTCGTGGCCCATCATCAGCGGCGCCGCCAGCATCGACCAGAGCGCGAAGTGACTGCGCATCTCGGTGTCGTTCATGCCCCCTCGGCCGACCTCCAGCATGTCCGGGTCGTTGAAACCGCCGGGGGCGGCGTACCCGGCCAGGGGCACCGTGACGTCGACGATGTTCTGGATGCCCATCGGGTAGCCGTTGGTCTGGCCGGTGTTCCACGCGTTGGTGATGTCCTCGGTGGTCCGCCAGAGGTTCGCCACGTCGCTCCAGTTGCGCTGCGGCCCGGTCTTGGCGTGGTAGCTGTTGGGGTTGATGCTGTAGACGATCGGCCGGCCGGTGGAGGCCAGCGCGTCGCGCATGATGCCGAACCGCGCCACCTGGTCGTTTATCGTCCCGGTGCCGGAGCACCAGTCGTACTTGAGGTAGTCCACGCCCCACGCGGCGAACTGCCGCGCGTCCTGGTACTCGTGGTTGAGGCTGCCGGTGGCGCCGGGGAACGCGCCGCCGACCTGGGCGCAGGTCTTGTCCAGCGGCACCTGGTAGATGCCGAACAGCAGGCCACGGGCGTGCAGGTAGTCACCGAGCGCCTTCATTCCGCTGGGGAACCGTTGCGGGTGCGCCTGGAGGTTGCCCTGCGCGTCCCGGTTCGGGTTGAACCAGCAGTCGTCCACGACGACGTACTTGTACCCGAGGTCGCGCAGTCCGTTGGCGACGATCGCGTCGGCGGTCTGCTGGATGAGGGTCTCGTTGATGTTGCAGCCGAACGTGTTCCAGGTGTTCCACCCCATCGGCGGCGTACGGGCGACGCCGTTGTCCAGCGCCCGGGCCGGGCGTGGGGCGACTGCCCCGTCGGTGACGGTGGCTGCGAGCGCCACCGCCGCGACACCCAGGACGGCGAGCGTCCGTCGGGTCCATCTGCGCACTGGGTCCTCCTCGGTGGCCGGGCGCCGTCCGTGCCGGTACCCGGAAGGGAGCGGCCCGCCGGTCGCACGGCGTCGCCCGTGGTCCACGGGGACGGACGCGGCACGGTAGTTCCACCAGGGCCGGTCGGTGCCGGCGGGCGCTCGTGGGTGGTGGGGTTCCGGCGGTCGACGGGGTCGCCGTCCGTCGCCGCCCGGCTGCGGCGCCGGGGTTTCCCGGACAGCGGCGCCACAGTGTGTGGGGATGGCGAAATGTTATCGCTGACATCAAACACTGTAAATAGCCTGGCGACCCTCGGGCGGCTTGCGGCGGCCTGCTGCCGAGGGTGCCGCGGCGAGAAAAAGAGCCGCTGAGCGGCCTTCTGGGCGGCCCCGCGGCGGCATCTGGGCCCTCGGGCCGGGGGAGTCGGGAACGCCGAGAGAATTTCCGGAAGTTCCATCGACTGTTGTCGCTAACAGGCCGTCTACCCGAGGTTCGACCGCGCCGTCGGCGTGGATCTCCCGGCCGGCGGCCGGGCCGGTCCGCGCGGGGCGGAGGACGCCGGTTCCGGGCGCCGCCGCTCGTTACGTAGCTGTTGCCCGGACGTGTCTTGACGGATGTGTATGTGAGCGCTAACACTAACTCCGTGACACGGCGGAGGTGCAAATGAGCGAAGTGGACGCGACCGACCGGTACGTGATCGGGGTCGACTTCGGCACGTTGTCCGGCCGGGCGTTGGTGGTCCGGGTCCGCGACGGCGCTGAACTCGGCACCGCGGTGCACGACTACCGGCACGGGGTCATCGAGACCGCGCTGCCCGACGACGGCCCGGCGTTGCCGCCGGACTGGGCGCTGCAGGACCCCGACGACTACCGCGACGTGCTGCGCCACGCCGTACCGGCAGCGCTCTCGGCGGCCGGCGTGGACCCGGCACTGGTGGTCGGGATCGGCATCGACTTCACCGCCTGCACGGTCCTGCCGACGCTCGCCGACGGCACGCCGCTGTGCGAGATCCCGGAGCTGCGCCACCGGCCGCACGCCTGGGTCAAGCTCTGGAAGCACCACGCCGCGCAGCCGCACGCCGACCGGATCAACGCGCTGGCGCACGAACGCGGCGAACCGTGGATCGGCCGCTACGGCGGCAAGATCTCCGCGGAGTGGCAGTTCGCCAAGGGGCTGCAGATCCTGGACGAGGACCCGGAGATCTACCGGCGCGCCGAGCGCTTCATCGAGGCGGCCGACTGGATCGTCTGGCAGCTGTGCGGCGTCGAGACGCGCAACGTCTGCACCGCCGGCTACAAGGGCATCCGGCAGGACGGCCGGTACCCGTCCCCGGACTACCTGGCCGCGCTCGACCCGGACTTCACCGACTTCGTCACCAAGCTGGACGGTCCGCTGCTGCCGCTGGGCGCGCGGGCCGGCGCGCTCGACGCCCGCGCCGCCGCCTGGACCGGCCTGCCCGAGGGCATCGCGGTCGCGGTCGGCAACGTCGACGCGCACGTCACCGCCGCCGCCGCCCAGGCGCTGCGGCCCGGCCGGCTGGTGGCCATCATGGGCACCTCCACCTGCCACGTGCTCAACGGCACCCACCCGGCCGAGGTGCCGGGCATGTGCGGCGTGGTCGACGGCGGCATCAGCCCCGGCGCCTGGGGCTTCGAGGCCGGGCAGAGCGGCGTGGGGGACATCTTCGGCTGGTTCGTGCGCCACGGCGCCCCGGCCGGATTCGACTCGCACGAGCGGCTCACCGAGGCCGCCGCGGCCCAGCCGGTCGGCGCGCACGGCCTGGTGGCGCTGGACTGGTGGAACGGCAACCGGTCGCTGCTGGTCAACCACGACCTGAGCGGGCTGATCGTCGGGCTGACGCTGGCTACCCGGCCGCCGGACGTCTACCGGGCGCTGCTGGAGGCCACCGCGTACGGCACCCGGATGATCGTCGAAGCGTTCGCCCAGGCCGGAGTGCCGGTCGACGACCTGGTGGTGGCCGGCGGGCTCACCTCCAACCGGCTGCTGATGCAGATCTACGCCGACGTCACGAACCGGCCGCTGAGCATCATCGGCTCCGCCCAGGGGCCGGCGCTCGGCTCGGCCATCCACGCCGCGGTCGCGGCCGGCGAGTACCAGTCGATCCACGAGGCGTCCGCCGCGATGGGACGGATCGAGGAGGCGGTCTACCGGCCCGTACCGGAGAACGTCCGGGCGTACGACGCGCTCTACGCCGAGTACCGCGCGCTGCACGACCACTTCGGCCGCGGCGCGAACGACGTCATGCTGCGCCTGCGGGCGATCCGCAACGCGGCGGTCGACGCCCGCGCCGCCGCGCCCTTGGAGGTGGTCGGATGAACAGCCATGTCGCCGAGCTGCGCGAGACGGTGGCCCGCCTGCACCGCGAGCTGACCCGCTACGGGCTGGTGGCCTGGACCGCCGGCAACGTCTCGGCCCGCGTACCCGGTCAGGACCTGATGGTCATCAAGCCCAGCGGCGTCGACTACGACGACCTGACCGCCGAGTCCATGGTGGTCTGCGACCTGAGCGGCACTGTCGTCGACGGCGGCGGCTCGCCGTCCAGCGACACCGCCGCGCACGCCTACGTCTACCGCGCGATGCCCGAGGTCGGCGGCGTGGTGCACACCCACAGCGGCTACGCCACCGCCTGGGCGGCCCGGGGCGAGGCGATCCCGTGCTGGCTGACCGCGCAGGCCGACGAGTTCGGCGGGGAGATCCCGGTCGGGCCGTTCGCGCTGATCGGCGGCGACGACATCGGCAAGGGGATCGTCAGCACGCTGTCCGGGCACCGCTCGCCCGCGGTGCTCATGCGCAACCACGGCGTGTTCACCATCGGCCGGGACGCCCGGGCGGCGGTCAAGGCCGCCGTGATGTGCGAGGACGTCGCCCGCACCGCGCACCTGGCCCGAGCGCTCGGGCAGCCGCTGCCGATCGCGCCGGCCGACATCGACTCGCTCTACGACCGTTACCAGAACGTCTACGGCCAACGCCCGCCGGCGCCCTGACCCCGGACCGGGCGCCGCGCACCCACCCCACCACCACACCCGGACGCACCGGCTCCCCGCCGCGCGTCCGGAACATCCAACCCCGGAGGAGAACCGATGAGTACCAGGAGCACGGCCCGCAGGGTCATCGCCGCGCTCGCCGGCGTGCTGCTCGCCGGCAGCATGGCGGCCTGCGGCAACAGCGACACCGGTGGCGATTCCGGTGACGGCAACGACAAGATCGTCCTGGGTTTCTCCCAGGTGGGCGCCGAGAGCGGCTGGCGCACCGCGAACACCACCTCGATCAAGGAAGCGGCCGCCGAGGCCGGCATCGAGCTGAAGTTCGACGACGCGCAGCAGAAGCAGGAGAACCAGATCAAGGCGATCCGCAACTTCATCCAGCAGAAGGTCGACGTGATCGCCTTCTCGCCGGTGGTGGAGTCGGGCTGGGACACCGTGCTCAAGGAGGCCAAGGACGCGAAGATCCCGGTCATCCTGACCGACCGCGCGGTCGACTCGGCCGACAAGTCGCTCTACAAGACGTTCCTCGGCTCGGACTTCGTCAAGGAGGGCCGCCTCGCCGGCGAGTGGCTGGTGGAGCAGAAGAAGGCGGCGTCCGGCCCGGTCAACATCGTCGAGCTGCAGGGCACGACCGGCTCGGCCCCGGCCAACGACCGGAAGAAGGGCTTCGCCGAGGCGATCGCCGCCAACCCCAACCTGAAGATCGTCGCGTCGCAGTCGGGTGACTTCACCCGGGCCGGCGGCAAGCAGGTCATGGAGCAGTTCCTCAAGGCCAACCCGAAGATCGACGTGCTCTTCGCGCACAACGACGACATGGGTCTGGGCGCGCTCGAGGCGATCAGCGCGGCGGGCAAGACGCCCGGCAAGGACATCACCATCATCACCGTCGACGCGGTGAAGGACGGCATGCAGGCCCTCGCGGACGGCAAGTTCAACTTCATCGCCGAGTGCAGCCCGCTGCTCGGCCCGCAGCTGATGGAGCTGGTCAAGAAGGTCAAGGCCGGCGAGGAGGTCCCCGCCCGGATCGAGACCGAGGAGACCACCTTCACCCAGGAGCAGGCCAAGGAGGCACTGCCCAACCGCAAGTACTGACCCACCCCGGGGGTCGCCGTCGCGAGACGGCGGCCCCCGTGCCACCACCGTCTAGAAGAGGTCCGATGGGATGACGGGTAACCGTCCGGTCCTGACCATGACCGGCATCAGCAAGACCTTCCCCGGGGTCCGCGCGCTGCACGACGTCGACTTTCGGCTGTTCCCGGGCGAGGTCCACGCCCTGATGGGTGAGAACGGCGCCGGCAAGTCCACCCTGATCAAGGTGCTGACCGGCGTCTACGGGACCGATGCGGGAGTCATCACCCTCGACGGCGAGCAGGTCTCGTTCAGCGGGCCGATGCAGGCCGCCGCGGCCGGCGTCAGCACCGTCTACCAGGAGGTCAACCTCTGCACCAACCTGTCGGTGGCGGAGAACGTCTTCATCGGCCGCGAGCCGCGCCGGCTCGGCGCGGTGCGCTGGGGCGAGATGCGCCGGCGGGCGCGCGACCTGCTGGCCCGGCTCGACCTCGACCTCGACGTCTCCGCGCCGCTGGGCACGTACTCGCTCGCGGTGCAGCAGATGGTCGCCATCGCCCGGGCGATCGACGTGCAGGCCCGGGTGCTGATCCTGGACGAGCCGACGTCCAGCCTGGACGCCGGCGAGGTGGCGCAGCTGTTCCGGATCATGCGCCAGCTCCGTGACGAGGGCATCGCGATCCTGTTCGTCACGCACTTCCTCGACCAGGTCTACGGCATCGCGGACCGCATCACGGTGTTGCGCAACGGCACGCTGGTGGGGGAGTACCGCACCGAGGAGCTGCCGCAGTTCAGCCTGGTCGAGAAGATGATCGGGCAGGAGCTGGACGTGCTGGAGCGGCTCGACGAGCAGCAGAAACGCGCCACCGTCGACACCGCGGACGAGGCCCCGCTGGTGGACGCCGACGGGCTGGGCCGGCGTGGCGCGGTCGCCCCGTTCAGCCTGCGCATCCACGCCGGTGAGGTGGTCGGCCTGGCCGGCCTGCTCGGCTCCGGCCGTACCGAGGTGGCGCGGCTGATCTTCGGCGCGGACCGGGCCGACCACGGCCAGGTCCGGCTCGACGGCGGCCGGGCGCCGGTGCGCAACCCGATCCAGGCCATCGGCCAGGGCGTCGGCTTCTGCTCGGAGAACCGGCGGGCCGAGGGCATCGTCCCGGAGCTGACGGTCCGGGAGAACATGATCCTGGCGATGCAGGCCGCGCGCGGCTGGCTGCGTCCGATCCCGCGCCGCCGCCAGGACGAGCTGGTCCGCAGGTACGTCGAGGCGCTGAGCATCCGCCCGGCCAACCCGGAACTGCCGGTGCGCAACCTGTCCGGCGGCAATCAGCAGAAGGTGCTGCTGGCCCGCTGGCTCATCACCGAGCCGCGCCTGCTCATCCTGGACGAGCCGACCCGCGGCATCGACGTGGGCGCGAAGGCCGAGATCCAGAAGCTGGTGGTGCAGCTCTCCGACGGCGGCATGGCGGTGCTGTTCATCTCCGCCGAGCTGGAGGAGGTGCTGCGCCTGAGCCACCGGGTCGCGGTCATGCGCGACCGCGAGATGGTCGCCCAGCTCGACAACGACGACACGCTCGACGCCGACCGCGTCATGCGCACCATCGCCAGCGGCACCACGCGGAAGGAGGTGACCCGATGACCGCCGTCGTCGCCCGCCTCCGCCCGCTCACCGGCCACCGCCTGTTCTGGCCGGCGCTGGTGCTCGTGGTGATGCTCGCCGCGAACACCGTCTACCGTCCCGGCTTCCTCGCCGTCGAGGTCAAGAACGGCCACCTGTACGGCACGCCCATCGACATCCTGCGGCTGAGCGCGCCGCTGATCCTGGTCGCGCTCGGGATGACGCTCGTCATCGCCACCGGCGGCATCGACCTGTCCGTCGGGTCGCTCTGCGCCATCAGCGGCGCGATCGCCTGCCTGCACATCAGCGGGGCGGCCGACCAGAACAGCCCGGCCACGGTGGCCACCGCGCTGGCGCTGGCCTTCGGCGCCGCGCTGGTGCTCGGCGCGTGGAACGGCGTGCTCGTGGCGGTCATCGGCATCCAGCCGATCATCGCCACGCTGATCCTCATGGTGGCCGGCCGGGGCATCGCCCAGCTGGTCACCGAGGGGCAGATCATCACGATCAACTCCGGGCCGTACCGGGCGATCGGGCTCGGGCACTTCCTGACGCTGCCGCTGGCCATCCTGATCGCGCTCGCCGCCGCGCTGCTGGTGGCCGCGTTCACCCGGCGTACCGCGCTCGGCCTGATCGTCGAGTCGGTCGGCGGTAACGCCGAGGCCAGCCGGCTGGCCGGCATCCGGTCGCGGCGCATCGTCTTCCTCGTCTACGTGATCAGCGCCGCCTGCGCCGCGCTCGCCGGCTTCATGGTCACCGCGAACGTGTCCAGCGCCGACGGCAACGCCGCCGGCCTGTGGATCGAGCTCGACGCGATCCTGGCGGTCGTGATCGGCGGCACGTCGCTCGCCGGTGGCCGGTTCTCCCTCGGCGGCACCGTCCTCGGCGCGCTGATCATCCAGACCCTGACCACCACCGTGTACGCCATGAACATCTCGCCGCAGACGTCGCTGCTGTTCAAGGCGGTCGTCGTCATCGCCGTCTGCCTCGTGCAGGCCCCGGCGTTCCGCGCCCGGCTGCGCCGGCGGCGGCGCGGGACCGAGCCCGGGCCGGCGGCGCCGCAGCGGGAGAAGGAGCAGGTGCCGGCATGAGCAGCACGTCGTTGACCACCGGCCGCTCCTGGCGGCCCAGCCTGCCCCGGCGGCACGTCCCGGTGCTGGCGACGCTCGCCCTGCTGCTCGTCATGTACGGCATCGGCGTGTCCCAGTACCGCGCGTTCTCCAACATCCAGGTCGTCTTCAACGTCTTCATCGACAACGGCTTCCTGCTCGTCGTCGCGGTCGGCATGACGTTCGTGATCCTCACCGGCGGCATCGACCTGTCCGTCGGCTCGGTGGTCGCGATGACCGCGATGGTGTCGGCGTCGCTGCTGCGCGACGGCCTGCCCGCGGCGCTGGTGCTGGTCATCGCGCTGCTGATCGGCCCGACGCTGGGCTTCCTGATGGGCTGCGCGATCCACTTCTTCGAGATCCAGCCGTTCATCGTCACACTCGCCGGGATGTTCTTCGCCCGCGGCATGTGCACGTTCATCAGCGACTCCTCGATCTCCATCACCGACGGCTTCTGGACGTCGATGTCGCAGCAGCGCATCGGCGACCCGGCCGGCAACTTCGTCTCGATCAGCGTGCTCATCGCGTTCGCGGTGGTGCTGATCGCGGCGTACGTGCTGGCGTACACCCGGTTCGGCCGCAACGTGTACGCGGTCGGCGGCAACGCGCAGTCGGCGCTGCTGATGGGCCTGCCGGTGGCGCGGACCCGGATCGCCGTCTACACGATCAGCGGGCTCTGCTCGGCCATCGGCGGCATCCTGCTGTCGTTCTACACGCTCTCCGGCGCGCCGCTGATCGCCGTCGGGATGGAGCTGGACGTGATCGCGGCTGTGGTGATCGGCGGCACCGTGCTCACCGGCGGTTCCGGGTACGTCTTCGGCACCGTGCTCGGCGTGCTGGTGCTCGGCGTGATCCAGACCCTGATCACGTTCGACGGCAGCCTCAACTCCTGGTGGACCAAGATCGTGATCGGCGGGCTGCTCTTCGCGTTCATCCTCCTCCAGCGCCTCATCGGCATCCGGTTCAAGTGACGGTTCCTAGCGCGGAAGGCAACAACATGGCAACTCACCCCCAGCCCGAGGTCTGGTTCCTCACCGGCAGCCAGGGCCTCTACGGCGAGGACACCCTGCGGCAGGTCGCCGAGCAGTCCCGGCAGATCGCCGCGCGCCTGGACTCCTCGCCGGACATCCCCGTCCGCGTGGTCTGGAAGCCGGTCCTCACCTCCAGCGCGGACATCCTGGCGGTGTGCCGGGACGCGGCCGTGCAGGGCGCGGTCGGGGTGATCGCCTGGATGCACACGTTCTCCCCGGCCAAGATGTGGATCTCCGGGCTGGACGCGCTACGGACGCCGCTGCTGCACCTGCACACGCAGGCGAACGTGGCGCTGCCGTGGGACGAGATCGACATGGACTTCATGAACCTCAACCAGGCCGCCCACGGCGACCGGGAGTTCGGGTTCGTCCAGACCCGGCTCGGGGTGGCCCGCAAGACCGTCGCCGGCCACGTCACCGACCCGCGCGTCGTCGGCCGGGTCGCGGCCTGGGCCCGGGCCGCCGTCGGCTGGTCGGCGCTGCGGACGCTGCGGCTGGCGCGCTTCGGCGACAACATGCGCGACGTCGCGGTCACCGAGGGGGACAAGGTCGAGGCGGAGCTGCGCTTCGGCGTATCGGTGAACACCTACGGCGTCAACGACCTCGTCGCGGCCGTCGACCAGGTGGCGGACGCGCAGGTGGACGACCTGGTCAAGGAGTACGACGACACCTTCCGGGTGGCGCCGGAGCTGCGGCCCGGCGGGGACCGGCACGACTCGCTGCGGTACGCGGCGCGCCAGGAGCTGGGCCTGCGCGCGTTCCTGGAGGCCGGCGGGTTCCGGGCGTTCACCACGAACTTCGAGGACCTCGGCGGGCTGCGCCAGCTTCCCGGGATCGCGGTGCAGCGCCTGATGGCCGACGGCTACGGCTTCGGCGGCGAGGGCGACTGGAAGACCTCGGTGCTGGTGCACACGCTCAAGGCGATGGCCGTCGGGGCGCCGGGCGGCACCTCGTTCATGGAGGACTACACCTACGACCTGACGTTCGGCCAGGAGCTGATCCTCGGCGCGCACATGCTGGAGGTGTGCCCGAGCATCGCCGCCGACGTGCCGAGCGCGCAGGTGCATCCGCTGAGCATCGGCGGGCGGGAGGACCCGGTGCGCCTGGTCTTCGACGCCGCGCCCGGCCCGGCCGTGGTGCTGGGCATGGCGGACATGGGGGAGCGGTTCCGGCTGGTGGCCAACGCGGTGGACGTGGTGCCGCCGCCGCACCCGCTGCGCCGGCTGCCGGTGGCGCGCGCGGTCTGGCGTCCGCAGCCCGACCTGGCCGGCTCGGCGGAGGCGTGGATCACCGCGGGCGCGCCGCACCACACC
>NZ_JAGPXV010000140.1:0-10938 GCF_018070405.1 Micromonospora sp. D75 | reverse complement strand
CATCCCGCTCGCCAACTCCGGCCAGGCGGCGGCGGTACGCACGTTCAACGCCGCGCTGCCCGGCATCGTGCAGTCGAAGGTGAACGCCGGCAAGCGCGTCCACCTGGTCGACCAGTACTCGGCGCTGACCACCGCCGACCTGATCGACGGCATCCACCCGACCGCCACCGGCTACGACAAGATGGCGGCGGTCTGGTACCGGGCGTTGCAGTCGGTGTCCGGCAGCATCGGCACCCCGGGCAGCGGCGGCGGCACGTACCAGAACGTGCAGCTCGTCGGTGCCGGCTCCGGCCGGTGCCTGGACGTGCCGAACGGCAGCACCACGAACGGCACCGCGGTGCAGCTGTACGACTGCTGGGGCGGCACCATGCAGCGCTGGACCTACACCTCGGACAAGCAGTTGCAGGTGCTCGGCAACAAGTGCCTCGACGCCAGCGGACGGGGCACCGCGAACGGCACCAGCGTGATCATCTGGGACTGCAACGGCCAGCCCAACCAGCAGTGGAACCTCAACGCCAACGGCACGATCAGCGGCGTCCAGTCCGGGCGCTGCCTGGACGCGGCGGGCTACGGCACCGCCAACGGGACGAGGATCAACCTCTGGGACTGCCACGGCGGCACCAACCAGCAGTGGAGCGCACGCGCCTGACCGGCGTGCGACGGGCTCCCCGGCGGCGTCCGCCGGGGAGCCCGTCCGGGCGGCGCCCGCCGCATGACCAGCGGCGGGCCCGGCGGGTACGTAGAGTGAGAGCCATGTCGAAGCCGCCGCTGCCCGAGCCCGCCGTCGCCATGCTGGGCAAGCCGAATCCCGCCGTCATCGCCACGCTTCGCGACGGCCAGCCGGTGTCCGCGGCCACCTGGTACCTCTGGGAGGACGGCCGCGTCCTGGTGAACATGGACGAGGGCCGCCGCCGGCTGGCACACCTGCGCAGCGATCCCCGGGTCTCCCTGACCGTGCTGGACGAGGGGAACTGGTACACCCACGTCAGCCTGATCGGGCGGGTGGTCGAGCTGCGCGACGACGAGGGCCTGGCGGACATCGACCGGATCTCGCAGCACTACACCGGGCGGCCGTACCCCCGGCGGGACCGCAAGCGGGTCAGCGCGTGGATCGAGATCGAGCGCTGGCACGGGTGGGGCGCGCACAAGGACAACAGCCAGACCGGCTGACGGCGCCCCCACGATGTCCGACCCATGCGGAAGAGTGTCGGGCATGAGTGAGCCGTACGACCCGAAGGCAGCGCTGCACCACTACCTGCGCGCGATCCGGGAGAATCTGATCTGGAAGCTCGACGGGCTGAGCGAACGCGAGGCCCGGCTTCCCCGCACCGCGACCGGCAACAACCTGCTGGGGGTGCTCAAGCACTGCCTGAACGTCGAGGCCGGCTACTTCGGGCCGACGTTCGGCCGCGAGTTCCCCACACCGGCGGAGCTGGTCGCCACCGAGACGTTCGACGCCGACCCGCAGGCCGACTGGTACGCCCGCGAGGACGAGACCAAGGACGGGCTGATCGACCTGTACCGCCGCGTCGCGGCGTTCGCGGACGAGACGATCGACATGCTGCCGCTGGACGCGCCGGGGCGGGTGCCGTGGTGGCTGCCCGGCCGACAGGACGTGACGCTGCACCAGGTCCTCGTGCACGTCTGCGTCGACCTGGCCCGGCACGCCGGGCACGCCGACATCCTGCGCGAGCAGCACGACGCCGCGATAGGGCTGGGGCAGGAGAACCGGAACGTCCCCGAGGGCTACGACTGGCCGGCGTACGTCGACCGGCTGTCGGCGCTCGCCGACCGGTTCGCGTAGGCGGTTTTCCGGTAATGCGGCCGGAAGTTTCAACCACATTTCGGACAGTGGATCGACAGGACCAGCAGCATCGTGAAGCATCTATCCCATGAAGATCCGGCCCGCCGTCGCCCCGCCGACCGCTGAGGACACCGGTCCCGAGCAGCCTCCCGCCGACCGGCCCTCGGACGACCGCCCCTCCGACGAACGGCCTGTGGACGGCAGACGCCGATGGCGGCCGAACCCGGAGTGGACGCTGGCGATCCTGGGCAGCCTGCTGCTGGCGGTGGTGCTGACCTGGCCGACGATGCGGCACCCGGCGACCACCATCCCCGGCGACCTGGGCGACCCCACGTTGCAGGCGTGGCAGGTCGCCTGGTCGGGGCACGCCCTGCTCAACGACCCGGCCAACCTCTGGCACTCGAACACGTTCTTCCCGGAGCGCTACACCTACGCCTACAGCGACACGCTGCTCGGCTACGCGCCGTTCGGGATGGTCGGCTCCGGCTTCGAGGCCGCCGTGATCCGCTACAACGTGCTCTACGTGCTGCTGCACGCGCTGGCGTTCCTCGGGGCGTACGCGCTGGCCCGGCAGCTCGGCGCGAACCGCTGGGGCGGCGCGGTCGCCGGGATCGCGTGGGCGTACGCGCCCTGGCGGCTGGCGCACTCCGGCCACCTGAACATCCTGTCCAGCGGCGGGATCGCGCTGGCCCTGGCGATGCTGGCCCGGGGTCACGGCTGGTCGCTACGCCACGGCTACCGGCCGGAGCGCCGCCGTCCCGGCTGGGCGGTGGCCGGGTGGCTCGTCGCCGCCTGGCAGGTCACGCTCGGCTTCGGCATCGGGCTGCCGCTCGTCTACTTCCTGCTGGCCGCCGTGCTGGTGGCGGCCGGCTGCTACGGCTGGTCCTGGCGGCGCAAGCGGGAGCGTCCGCCGTTCGGCCGCCGGCTGCTGATCGCGGACCTGGCCGGCGGCGCCGTGTTCGGCGCCGTGACGCTGCTGCTCGGCCTGGTCTACCTGCGCGTCGTCGACCTCAACCCGCAGGCCGTCCGCTCGCTGGACTGGACCAAGATGTTCTCCCCTCCGCTGATCGGGTTCATCACCGCGCCCGGCGACTCGTGGCTGTGGGGGGAACGGCACGCCGCCGCCCGGGAGCAGCTGACCTGGCCGCCGGAGATGGCGCTGCTGCCCGGGATGACGCTGATCGGGCTGGCCGCGGCGGGGCTGTTCGTCTCGTCGTTCCCGGTGCGGCACCGGGTCGCGCTGGGGCTCGGCGTGGTCGGCACCGTGCTGCTCGGCCTGGGCGCCACCCTCGGCGGGGACGGCGACCCCGGCTATCTGACGCTGTCCACGCTCCTGCCCGGCTGGGACGCGCTGCGCACGCCGGGCCGGATGATGCACTGGACCAGCCTGCTGCTGGCGGTGCTGGCCGCCGGGCTGGTCACCGCGCTCGCCGAGTCCTGGCACCGGCCCTCGGCCCACCGCTGGTCCCGGGCCGTGGCGCCGCTGGTCCTGCTGGTGCCGCTCGCGCTGGTGACGCTGGAGGGCGTCAACCGCACGCCGCACCCGGTCGTGCCGACGCCGCCGGCCGCGATGCGTACCGCGCCGGAGCCGATGCTGGTGCTGCCCGCCGGCGGGATCGGCGACCTGAACTACATGCTCTGGTCCACCGACGGGTTCCCCCGGATCACCAACGGGCTCGGCGGTTTCGAGCCGGTCACCCAGGCGCAGACCCGGGTCGCCGTGGCGACGTTCCCCGACGCGGGCAGCGTGGCGTACCTGCG
The DNA here is from genome assembly GCF_018070405.1 of Micromonospora sp. D75. Classification (NCBI taxonomy): domain Bacteria; kingdom Bacillati; phylum Actinomycetota; class Actinomycetes; order Micromonosporales; family Micromonosporaceae; genus Micromonospora; species Micromonospora sp. D75. Next base: position 7,373 of record NZ_JAGPXV010000140.1, on the reverse strand, counting down.
CGGGATCGGCGTCCGGTCGGTCGTCGCGGTGCCGAGCCGCGCGGCGGGCACGCCGTGGGAGGGCATCGAGAACCGGCCCGTCGACGGATTGGGCATCACCCGGGAGGACCTCGATGGCACGCTCGTCTACCGGCTCTGACGCCGCCGGCGCCGGAGGCCCGCGCCCGGGCGCCGGGCCGGGCGGGACGACGCCGATGCGGCTGTCGGTGGTGGTGCCCTGCTTCAACGAGGAAGAGTCGGTGGAGCGGCTGCACGAGATGCTCAGCACCGCGCTCGCCGAGCTGCCCGACGTGGACGTCGAGGTGGTGTACGTCGACGACGGCAGCGAGGACGGCACGCTCGCGGCGCTGCGCCGGCTCGCCGCCGCCGACCCGACGGTCTGCTACACGTCGCTGAGCCGCAACTTCGGCAAGGAGGCGGCCATGCTCGCCGGGCTGCACCGGGCCACCGGCGACGCGGTCGTCATCATGGACGCCGACCTGCAGCATCCGCCGCGCCTGCTGCCCGAGATGGTCGCGCTCTACCGCCAGGGCTTCGACCAGGTGATCGCCCGCCGCGACCGGCGCGGCGACCGGTTCATCCGGATGGTCGCCTCACGCTCGTTCTACCGCCTGGTCAACTGGTGGATAGACGTCCGCCTGCTGGACGGCGCGGGTGACTTCCGCCTGCTGTCCCGGCTCGCGGTGAACGCGATCCTGGCGATGCCCGAGTACAACCGCTTCTCCAAGGGCCTGTTCTCGTGGATCGGCTTCCGCACCGTGGTGGTGGCGCACCGCAACGAGAGCAGGCAGGCGGGGCGGAGCCGGTGGACGTTCGGCAAGCTGTTCAACTACGCGTTCGACGGTCTGCTGTCGTTCAACAACCGGCCGCTGCGCCTGGCGATCTACGGCGGGCTCTTCCTCACGCTCATCGCGGTGGGCTACATGGCGTGGGTGGTCGCCGACGCCGTGGAGAAGGGCATCGACGTGCCCGGTTACACCACCATCATCGTCAGCGTGATCGGCCTCGGCGGGATTCAGATGATGATCCTGGGCGTGATCGGCGAGTACATCGGCCGGATCTACTACGAGACCAAACGCCGGCCGCACTATCTGGTGCAGGAGACCGAACGGCCGGTCCCGGAGACCGGCGGCCCGCCCCGGCTGCCGAACCAGCGCGCCGCGTGGTCCACCGACCGGGGTCCACGTGCGGCGCCGGCTTGGGAGGATCCGTCCCGAGATGCCTCCCGGCGTCACGGGGGCGGGGAATCGATGAGCGGCGACACCGGCTGAACGACGGCGATCGGTAGGTGCCGATCAGCGCACCATTGTTCTCTTTTCGCAGGTGGCGGGGGGTTGCTATCGTCGCCCGCGACGCCGGAGAACGGCGCCGAGGAAAGGGTTGCGATGGGGCTGATGGACAAGCTCCGGGGCGAGCTCATCGACATCGTCGAGTGGCTGGACGACAGCCGGGACACGATCGTCTGGCGGTTCCCCCGGTATCAGAACGAGATCAAGATGGGCGCCAAGCTGGTCGTCCGGGAGTCCCAGACGGCGGTGTTCGTCAACGAGGGGAAGATCGCCGACGTCTTCCCGCCGGGAACGTACACGCTGGAGACCCGCAACCTGCCGATCCTGTCCACCCTGAAGGGCTGGAAGTACGGCTTCAACTCGCCGTTCAAGGCCGAGGTGTACTTCGTCAACACCCGGCAGTTCACGGACATGAAGTGGGGCACCCAGAACCCGGTGATCCTGCGCGACGCCGAGTTCGGCGTGGTCCGGGTGCGGGCGTTCGGCGCCTTCGCGGCGCGGGTGGTCGACCCGGCGCAGCTGCTGCGTGAGCTGGTCGGCACCGACCCGCAGTTCCGCACCGAGGAGGTGCAGGAGTACCTGCGGCAGCTGATCGTGGGCCGGCTCGGCGGCGCGCTCGCCACGGCCGGCGTGCCGCTGCTGGACCTCGCCGCGCACCAGGACGCGATCGGCCGGAGGCTGGCCGCCGTGCTGACCGAGGAACTGGCCGAGGTCGGTATCGCGATCCCCAAGTTCGTCATCGAGAACGTGTCGGTGCCGCCGGAGGTCGAGCAGGCGCTGGACAAGCGGACCAGCATGGGCGCGGTCGGCGACCTGGACCGCTACACCCGCTTCCAGGCCGCGAACGCGATGGAGGCCGCGGCGAACAACCCGGGCGGCGAGGCGGGCGCGGGCATCGGCCTGGGCCTGGGCATGGCGATGGGCCAGCAGATGGCCCGGACGATGGGCGGCGGCGGGGCCACGCAGCCGGCGCAGCCGTCGGCCGCGCAGCCGTCGGCCGCGCAGCCGGGCGCCGCCGAGCCGCCGCCGCTGCCGGGCCAGGCCCAGTGGTACGTCGGCGTCGGTGGCCAGCGGCAGGGCCCGTACGACCTCGGCGGGCTGGCCGAGCAGGCGGGCGCCGGCGCGCTCGGCCCGGACACGCTGGTCTGGCGTGCCGGGATGGCGCAGTGGCAGCCCGCCGGACAGGTGCCGGAGCTGGCGTCGGTGCTGGCCAGCGTCCCGCCGCCGCTGCCGCCGCAATGAACGCACGTCAGCGGGTGAGTCGTCCCCGCACCGGGCAGGTGCCGGCATGAGCGACACGACTGTCTCCCCGCCCTCGTACCGGTGCGGGGGTTGCGGGGCCCGGGTGGAGTTCGCGCCGGGCACGACGACGCTCAGTTGCCCGTACTGCGGGCACCGGCAGGAGATCGCCGGCGCGGGCCGCGAGGTGCGCGAGCACGCGTACGCGGATCTCGCGTCGTTGCCCCGCAAGCCGGTGGCGAGCGTCGGGGCGCACACGTTCGTCTGCCCGGGCTGCGGGGCCCGGACGGAGAGCGACGTGCTGGCGCAGCGCTGCCAGTTCTGCGCCACGCCGCTGGTGGCCGACGCCGCGGCGGGCGAGCTGATTGCTCCTGAGGCGGTGCTGCCGTTCGCGGTGGACCGCAACGGCGTACGGACGGCGCTGGGCCAGTGGTGCCGCAGCCGCTGGTTCGCGCCGGGGAGCCTGAAGAAGGTCAGCGAGGCGGAGACGCTGAAGGGCACGTACCTGCCGCACTGGACGTTCGACGCGCGGACCGTGTCGGACTACCGGGGTCAGCGGGGCGAGTACTACTACGTCACCGAGACGTACACGGTGACCGTCGACGGCAAGCAGGAGACGCGGACCCGGCAGGTGCGGCACACCCGGTGGCATCCGGCCGCCGGCACCGTCAGCCGGGACTTCGACGACGTGCTGGTGCCCGCCACCACCCACCTGCCCACCGAGCAGCTGGACAAGCTGGCGCCGTGGCCGCTGACCGAGGCGGCCGCGTACCACGGCGACTACCTGGCCGGATACCAGGCGCTGCGGTACGACACCGAGCCCGAGGCGGGCCTGACCGAGGCGAAGGCGCGGATGGCGCCGGTCATCGAGGGGGACTGCCGGTCGGACATCGGCGGTGACGAGCAACGGGTGTCCGCAGTGGACACCACGTACTCCGACGTGTCGTACAAGCTGATCCTGCTGCCGGTGTGGATCGCCGCGTACCTGCACGCCGGCCGCTCGTACCAGGTGCTGGTGAACGCGCGCACCGGCGAGGTGATCGGTGAGCGGCCGTACAGCGCCGCGAAGATCGCGGCGGCGGTGTTCGCCGCGCTGGTGCTCGTCGCCGTAGTGGTGGCGCTCATGATGAACCGTTAGCGTCGCCGCGCTGTCGTACGCCCACGGGCCACCGGTATCCGTTACCGGTGGCCCGTGCGCATCGCGCGAGGAGTCTGACCGAGCGGCCGATTCGCCGCCGCGCCGATCCGCCGCAGAGTGAGGGAACGACCACCGGCCGAGCGGCGGAGGGCAGCCCCGATGGACTCACTGCGCAAGACGTCGCTGGTCGCGGGCGGGTTCTACCTGCTCACCTTCGTCTCGATCCCGACCCTCACGCTGTACGCCCCGATACGCGAGGCGGACTACATCCTCGGCGGCACGCCGGACACCCCGGTCGTCGTCGGCGGCGTCCTGGAGGTGATCGTCGCCCTCGCCTGCATCGGCACCGCGATCGCGCTGCACCCGGTGCTCAAGCGGCAGGGTGAGGCGCGTGCGCTGGGCTTCGTCGCCGCCCGCGTGCTGGAGGCCGCCGGCATCTTCATCGGCGTCGCGAGCATCCTGACCCTGGTCGCCCTGCGGCGGGCCGGCGCCGAACCGGACGCGCTGGTCACCGGCCGGACACTCGTCGCCTTCTACGACTCGGTGTTCCTGCTCAGCCAGGCGCTCCTCCCGGCCGTGAACGCCCTGCTGCTGGGCTCCCTGCTCTACCAGTCCCGCCTGGTGCCGCGCATCCTGCCGGTGCTCGGGCTCGCCGGGGCGCCGCTGCTCGTCGCCTCCGATCTGGGCACGCTGTTCGGCGCCTGGGACCGGCTGTCCCCGGTGGCGGCGGTCGCCGCGCTGCCCATCGCGGTGTGGGAGTTCTCGCTCGGCGTCTACCTGGTCGTCAAGGGCTTCAAGCCGGTCACGGACGGCACGGTCGCGCCCCGGCCGGTCCAGGACGCCACCGTCTGAGCCGGTCAGGCCCGCGCGCCGCCGTCGACCCGCAGCACCGTACCGGTGACGAAGGAGGCGCGGTCGCTGAGCAGCCACGCGGCGGCCTGGGCGATCTCGTCGGGTTCGGCGGCCCGGCGCAACGGGCTGGCGGCGGCGAGCCGCTCGATGATCCCGGGTGACTCCGCGTCCCAGGCGCGCATCATCTCGGTGAGCGTGCTGCCCGGGGCGATCGCGTTGACCCGGATGCCCTCCGGGCCGTAGGTGATCGCCGCGGATTCGGTGAGGCTGTTCACCGCGCGCTTCATCGCGCCGTACGCGGGCAGCGCGGGGTTGCCCATCAGGCTGCCGACGCTGGAGTTGTTCACGATCGCGCCGGTGCCGGCGGTGGCCCGGATCGCGGCGACCTCGGCGACCATGGCGAGCCACGGTCCCTTGAGGTTGACGGTGTAGAGGTGGTCGAAGTCCTCTTCGCGCACCCGGTCCATCGGTCCGGGCGGCACGATCGTCGCGCCGTTGTTGAAGGCGACGTCGAGGCGGCCGTACACCTCGACGACGCGGTCCACGGCGGCGCGCACGCTCGCCGCGTCGGCCAGGTCGCAGACGACGTACTCGGCGGTGCCGCCGGCGGCCCGGACCTGTTCGGTGACCGCCTTCAACTGTTCCTCGGTCCGGGCGGCGAGCAGCACCCGGGCGCCCTCGGCGGCGAACAGCCGGGCCGCCGCGGCGCCGATGCCCCGCCCGGCGCCGGTGATGAACGCGACCTTGTCTGCGAGCAGGCCCTCAGTGGTTCGTGTGGTGTCCATGCGGCAAGCCTGCGGCCGGGCGCGGAGCCCATCCAGGCACCGGCGGTACCTGGCTACCAGCCGCCGTGCACGGGCACACTGGGGTCGTGGACCGACGTGAGCTGGCAGTGTTCCTGCGCAGCAGGCGGGAGCGGATCGCCCCGGCCGACGTGGGCCTGCCCGCCGGGCGGCGTCGCCGCACCCCGGGGCTGCGCCGCGAGGAGGCGGCGCGGCTGGCGTTCATCTCGACCGAGTACTACACCCGGCTGGAGCAGGGCCGGGCTCCGCGTCCGTCGCGGGAGGTGCTGGCCGGGCTGGCCCGCGCGCTGCGGCTGTCCGACGCCGAACGCGACCACCTCCACCACCTGGCCGGGGAGCCGCCCGCGCCGCCGCCCGGGCCACCCCGGGAGGTACGGCAGAGCGTGCTGGACCTGCTGCACCGGCTGCCGCAGGCGGCGGCGTTCGTGACCTCGGCGACGTTCGAGGTGATCGCCTGGAACGACCTCGCGGCGGCGCTCATGGAGGACTTCTCCGCGGTGTCCCGGCGGGATCGCAACCTGGTCCGTCGGGCGTTCCTCGGCCCGCACCTGATGTACGGCGTGTCGGACGCGAGCGAGTTCGCCCGCCACTCGGTCGGGCGGCTGCGCGCCGCCGCGGCCCGCTATCCGGACGACCCGGAGATGGCCGCGCTGATAGCGGACCTGCTCGCCGGCAGCGCGGAGTTCGCCCGCCTGTGGGCCTCCCACGACGTCGGCGGCGCGCGGACGCTGTGCAAGACGTTCCGGCACCCGCTGGTCGGGCCGGTGACTGTGAACTGCGACGTCCTCGACATCACCGACCGCGACCAGCAGGTGGTCATCTACACCGCCACGCCCGGCTCGCCCTCGGAGGAGGCGCTGCGGCTGCTCTCCGTGATCGGCACCCAGCGCATGACCGCCGAGCGCTGAGCCCGCGCCGAGCCGGCCCTCCACGGGCCGCACCGGCTCGGGGCAACGGGCCGATCTCGGCGAGAATGCGGGATGCGCGTTCCGAATAGCGAGATGCGGGAAGATCTTGGTACGAGAGCGCCCCTACAGGGGCCGTTTCGTACCAAGATCTGGCCGTCGGGCTGCCGAACCACCCCGGTCCGGCTACGTCGCCGGGGCGAGATGGTGGGCGGCGGGTGGCGGGGGGTGGATCAGCAGCCGATGCGGGTGGCGCCCATCGCCACGTCGTCGTACCAGAGGGTGTCGGCCCCGCCGCCGTAGCTCTCCCAGCCCAGCTTCAGGTCGGTGAGCTGCGGTCGCCAGGTGCGGTTGTACCACTGGCCGTCGATGTCGTGCGTCGGTACGCCGTCGGCGGTCAGCCCGGTGACTGCGACGCCGTCCAGCCAGGTGCGGAGCTGACCGGCCGAGCCGTCCACCATGAACTCCAGGCAGGCCCAGCGGTTGGTGGGCAGCGGCACGCTCTGCGCCACCCCGGCCGGGCTCTGTTCGGGCAGCGTGGCGTCGTCGGAGGCGCGGTTCCACTGCAGGGCGCCGTTCTGGCCGCCCAGCCGCAGGTCCCGGTTGCCGTCGGCGGCGTCGGACATGGTGATCATCGTGGTGTGGTCGGTGGGCTGGGCGGTGGTGTGCCGCACCCAGATCCGGGCGTACCTGACGCTGCCCAGGGCGCTGAGGTTCTTCGTGGTCCGCACGAAGACGTGGTTGCAGTAGCCGGCGGCGCCGTTGATCCGGATCGCGCGGCTGCCGCTGTGCGTGGTGGACGTGTCGATGGTGGCCGTGCCGGCGCCGGAGCAGTCCGGGCTCACCACGCTCCAGTCGCCGGACGGCGTCGAGCCGGTCTGGTTCTCGAAGCCGTCGCAGAGCACCGCCCCGGCGCATCCGCTCGGCGGCGGGGTGGTCGGCGGTGCGCTGGTGGGCGGCGCCGTCGTGGGCGGAGCGGTGGTCGGGGGCGCGGTGGTCGGCGGGGCGGTGGTGGGTGGGGCGGTCGTCGGCGGGGCGGTGGTCGGAACCGCCGTGGTGGGCACCACTGTCGGCGACGGCGCGGCGCCGTTGCACGGGACGCCGTTGAGCGTGAACCCGCCCGGCGCGCCGCCGGCGGCGCTGAACG
>NZ_JAGPXV010000014.1:0-23983 GCF_018070405.1 Micromonospora sp. D75 | reverse complement strand
CGCCACCGTCGTGGTCAAACGCGGCGACGGCAAGCCGCTCACCGCGGCCGACGAGGCGCGCGTGGGGCAGCTCGCCGCCGCGCTCAAGGCGCGGAACATCCCGCAGACCTCCGGCTACCTGACCGGGCCGCAGGCTGTCGCGCCGGACAAGTCGGTGCAGGTGGTCACCGTCGGTCTCGACGCCGACAGCCCCGACGACCCGGGCCTGCTCGACGCCGTACGCGATCTGCGTGCCGCCCTCGGGCCGGACCTGGCCGGCAGCGGCCTGACCGCCGGGGTGGCCGGCGACGTGGCCAGCTTCGTCGACAACGAGGACACGTTCAACGAGGCGTTCGCGGTGGTCGGCGTCGCCACCATCGTCCTCATCATCGGGCTGATCCTGATCATTTTCCGCAGTCCGATCGCCGCGCTGCTGCCGGTGGTGGTCATCAGCGTGGTCATGTCCGTCACCACCGGCCTGGTCGCCGCCGCCGGCAAGGCGTTCGACCTCAACGTCAGCCAGGACCTGCAGACCATCCTGCTGATCGTGCTGTTCGGCATCGGCACCGACTACATCCTGTTCCTGCTGTTCCGCTACCGGGAGCGGCTGCGCGCCGGTGACGACAAGCGCACCGCGATGGTCGTCTCGGTGCAGCGGGTCGGCGAGGTCATCACCTCCGCCGCCGGTGCGGTCATCGTGGCGTTCCTGGTGTTGCTGCTCGCCTCGCTCGGCTTCTTCGGCTCGCTCGGCCCCGCGCTCGCCATCGCCGTCGGCGTCATGCTCGTCACCTCGCTGACCCTGATCCCGGCACTGGTGTCGCTGCTCGGCCGGTGGGTGTTCTGGCCGTCGAAGGCGTGGCAGCGCCCACCGAAGGCGACCCTGTCCCGGCGACTCGGCGCCGCCGTCGGCCGTCGCCCGGCCGTCGTCGCAGCCGCCTCCGGTGTGCTGCTCGTCGCGCTAGCCGCCGGGGTGCTCGGCTACAAGGCCGACTACGACTTCAGCGCCGGATTCCCGCAGGACACCGAATCGGCGCGGGCCGCCCAGGACCTCCAGCGCGGCTTCGCCGCCGGTGCGCTCGCGCCCACCGAGGTCTACCTGACCACCGGCAACGGCACCCCGCTCACCGACCAGCAGGTGGACGACTTCGCCGCCGCGTCGGCCAAGGCGCCGGGCGTTGGGCGGGCGCAGCCGCCGGAGCGCAGCGCCACCGACCCGAGCGTCGCCCGGATCAGCCTGCTGCTCAACGAGAACCCGATGTCCAACGAGGCGATCACGCTGGTCCGCGACGACCTGCGGGACGCGCTGCACGCCGCCGCGCCGCCGGGCACCAAGGCCCTCGTCGGCGGCGCCACCGCGATCTTCGCGGACATCAACTCGGCGAACAACAGGGACCTCTCGGTCATCCTCCCGGTCGCCGCCGGCCTGATCGCGCTCATCCTCGGGTTGCTGCTGCGCAGCCTCGTCGCGCCGGTCTACCTGGTGATCGCGGTGCTGCTCAACTTCGCCGCCACGCTCGGCGCGACCGTGTACGTGTTCCAAGGGCTCCAGGGCAACCCCGGCGTGACGTTCCAGCTGCCGATCATCCTCTACCTGTTCGTGGTGGCGATCGGCACCGACTACAACATCCTGATGATCGCCCGGCTTCGCGAGGAGGCGCGCGAAGGGCACGAACCGCACGAGGCCGCCGCGATCGGGGTGGAACACGCCGGCCCGACAGTCGCCGCGGCCGGGCTGATCCTGGCCGGCACGTTCGGGGTGCTGATGCTCGCGCCGATCTCGTTCCTGCAGCAGATGGGTTTCGCGGTGGCGATCGGGATCGTGCTGTCCGCGTTCGTCATGTCGATGTTCTTCGTACCGGCGCTGACCGGGCTGATCGGCCACACGGCGTGGTGGCCGGGGCACGGCGACGAACGGCGCAACGGCGGTGGCGGTGGCGGCCGGCACGCCGCGCCCGAGCCGGCCGACGCGACGCCGGTCTGACACTCACCCGCCCCGGCGCGGCTCAGCCCTCGCCGGGGCGGACCAGCCCGCTCTCGTACGCGATCACGACGAGCTGCGCTCGATCCCGGGCGTTCAACTTCTGCAGTAGCCGGCTCACGTAGGTGCGGGCGGTATCCGGGCTCAGGAACAGCGCCTGCCCGATCTCCGTGTTCGACCGTCCGGCGCCCACCTGCGCGAGCACGTCCCGCTCCCGCGCGGTCAGTCCGGCCAGCCGCGCCGGGTCAGCCACCGGCGAGCGGGCCGCCGCCGCGAGCACCCGCCGGGTGACGGCGGGGGACAGCAGCGCGTCGCCGCCGGCCACCGTCCGGACCGCGTCCCGCAGGGCGTCCGGCGCGGTGTCCTTGAGCAGGAAACCGGCCGCCCCGGCGCGGATCGCCTCGAACAGGTACTCGTCGTCGTCGAACGTCGTCAGCATGAGCACCTGCACGCCGTCCAGCGTCGGGTCGGTGAGGATCCGCCGGGTCGCCTCCAGCCCGTCCCCGCCGGGCATCCGTACGTCCATCAGCACGATGTCGGGCCGCTGCTCGCGTACCACGGCGAGGCCGCTGCGGCCGTCGCCCGCCTCGCCCACCACCTCGATGTCCGGCGCCCGGTCGAGCAGCGCCCGCAGGCCGGTACGGACGAGGTGCTGGTCGTCCACGAGGACGACGCGGATCGGGCTCACGCGGCGACTCCCGCCAGCGGCAGGCTGACCGCCACCCGGAAACCGGTGCCGCCGGATGCGGCGGTGCCGTTCTGGACTGTGTCGGTTTCGACGGTGCCGCCCAGGAGGGCGACCCGCTCGGCCATGCCGCGAAGGCCCTGGCCCCTGCCGTCCGCCCGACCAGCGGGTGAGCCGCGACCGTCGTCCACCACCTCCAGGGCGAGCCGGCCGGCCGTGGCGCGCACCGTGACGGTGACCCGGGTGGCCTCGGCATGGCGCAGCACGTTCGTCAACGCCTCCTGCACGACCCGGTAGACGGTGCTGCCCACCACCGCCGGGAGCCTGTCCACCGGCCCGTCGACGCGCAGGTCGACAGCGAGCCCGCCCTGGCGTACGCCGTCCACGAGCGCCGGGAGCCGATCGAAGCCGGGGGCCGGCTCCCGCGGCCCGGGTTCGCGGCGCAGCGTGCCGAGCGTGGCCCGCAACTCCGCCATCGCGCTGCCGCTCACCGAGCGGATCGCTGCGAGCGCGCTCTCCGCCTGCGCCGGATCGCTGTCGGCGAGCGCCTCCCGGGCCACGGCCGACTGCAACGTGATCACCGACATCGTGTGCCCGAGCGTGTCGTGCACCTCCCGGGCGATGCGCAGCCGTTCCGCCTCGACCTGGCGGGCCGCCTCCCGGTGGCGCTCCTCGTCGGCGGCGACCGCCTGCCGGATCAACGCCGCCCGCAGCGACCTGCGGTTGCGTACCGCATCACCGAGCGCGATGACGGCGAGCAGCAACGCCGCCTCCGAGCCCAGCTGCGTACCGACAACCACCCCGATGTCGTCGCCCTCGGCCAGCCGCGCGACCACCGACACGGCCAGCAGGCTCCCGGCAACCACAGCGGCCGGGAGCACCCGCCCGCGCTCGGAGCACCGGTAGAGCACGGCCGCGGCCGGAGCGGCCACCCCGACCGGCGGCAGATCCAGCGCGTAGTACAGGAGAATGGCGACCGCCGTGGCCAGCAGCGCCGGCACCGGCCACCGCCTGGCGCACAGCACCAGCCCGCCGAGCCCCGCGCCGAACACCACGGCGAGCGCCGCGCCGCCGGCTGCGGGCCGCTCGGCCGCCACGGCCACCACGACCAGGCCGAGCGTGGCCGCAGCGAGCAGCGCATCGGCACGTGTGGGCAGGGCGTCGGGCACGCCTCGAGCCTAGGTCCGCGCGGCCCCTCGCCGCTGTCGTCCGCAGGCGTCAGGGACAACCCCGAGGCGTACGCCGAGAAGCGACAACCGGTCGCGCGGCCACGCGGACGACGGTGCCCGGCCCCCGACCTAGCGTCGATGGCGTCCCCAAAACGTGAGGAGAACCCTCGTGGTACGCACACGACTGACCTGGATAGCCCTAATTGCGATGGTTTGGGCTTCGATGATGTCGTTCGGCGGGGTCGCCGCCGAGACAGTCATGCTCTACCCGAACATCTTCAACGACGCGCCCGCCTCCCTCGACCGGGCCCGCGAGTTCCTCGTCCACGGCGGCCCGCACGACTACTTCCCGCCGCTCGGCGCGTCGGTGATCCTGAGCAGCGTCGCCGCGACCCTGCTCACCTGGCGCGACGGCCGGCTGCGCTGGTGGATCGCCGGCGCCACAGCCGTCTTCGTCGTCTGCGAGTTCCTGTTCTCGGCGGTCTTCTTCTGGCCGCGCAACGAGATCATGTTCGTGGACCCGGTGGGGACGCACTCGCCGGAATACCTGCGGCAGGTCGCCGCGGAGTTCGTCGCTGGGCACTGGGTGCGCGTCGCCGGAGGGGCGGTCACCGCCGTCCTGGCGTTCGTCGCGCTGTTGAAGTTCGTGCGCTCGACCGCGCCGGCCCCGGTTTCGGCTCCCGCGCCTGCTTCTGTTTCGGTTGCGGATTCTTCCGAGGCGACGCGATGAGCGGGGCCCGCCGTACCCTCGGGTTCTCCTGGCCGGCGCTGGTCGCGCTCGCCGCGCTGGCCGCCCCGCGCGTGGCTCTGCACGACCTGGGCGTCGTGCCGGAGGGCACGATCGTGGCCGCGCTGCTGGCGGTCGGGCCGCCGCTGTGCTGGGTGGCCGCCGTGCTGTGGCGGCGACCGCCGCGCCCGTTCCTGACGCTTGTCGTGGTCGGGGCGCTGTACGGGGTGTTCCTCGCGGTCGGTCACCAGGTGTTCTGGGACTCGTCGCTGGGGATGGACGCGCCGGGGCTGGCCGGGCTGGCGCCGAAGGCGCGGGAGGCGTTGTTGCGGGGTGCGGCGGCGATGTCGAGCCTGGTCACCGGGACGAGGGTCGGGGAGTTCGCCGGTGGGACAGCGGTGTTGCTGAGCCGGGTGCTGCCTGCGCCCGGCCGACGTCCTGGGCAAGCCGGTGGTTCTCGCCCGCCCGCCTGAGCAGGCGAGCGGGCAAGAACCCGGATCAGGCGGCGATGGCGCGAGCGGCGGCGTACATGTCGGCGGGCAGCGGAGTCCGCAGCTCCCAGAGGATCCGCATCGGCCGGTCGCCGCTGTGCTCCCGGTACGTCATCGGCCCCGCGTACAGGTACGGCGGCGCGCCGAGATCCCGGTCGGCGATCTTCGTCTCGCGGACGAACAGGTGGACGGTCGAGCCCTGCGCGACGTGGTTGACGTATCGCTGCCCGGTGGCCGAGCCCGACGACGTGGTGCTCTGCGACTCCCATTGGAACAGGCGGTCGGTGATGGCGCGGTCGGCGTACATCGTGGTGGGGGAGTAGTGCTCCTCGGACTTCACGAGCGTGACGAAGAACAGATCCGCTCGCTCGTCGGGCAGCCACTTCACGGCCTCGCGCAGCGAGCCCGGGTTGGTCATGCCGAACGCCGCGCACGCCTCGTTGCGGCTGTAGCGGGCGTGCACCCGCAGCGGTACCCGACCTTGGGCAGGCGGCTCGGTGACCCGGTGGATACGGTCGCGCAGTACCTCGGCCACTTGCCGCAGTTCGGCGCAGCGCGCCGGTTCCGCCCACAGCCGCTTGAGCCGGGCGTCGCGTTCGGTCAGCGGCACCGACGGCCCCCACAGGCTGAAGTGCAGCATGTCGAGCAGCCGTCCGGCGGTGGGGCGCTGTCCGGCGGCGACCCGGGCGAGCAGATCCAACCTGTCGACGTCGTCGGTGTGCAGCATCCGACCGATGGTCCGGCTCAGGTCCCTGTCGTCCGGTCCACCGGCCGTCGTGTCGAGGCCGGCCAGGCGGCGTAGCCCGGCCCAGCCGCCGATGCTCCCCGACCGGTAAAGGTCCTCGATCTCCAGGCCGGTCTCGCGCAGGAAGTCGGACAGGCTCACGTCACCGAGCTGCCGTAGCTCGGCCACCAGCGCGTTCTTCGACGTCGGCATCGCCGACTTGAGATTGCGGAGGACGATGTCCTTCGCCACCCGGTCCAGTTCGATGTGGCAGCCGCTTGGCAGCGAGGGGAAGTCCTCCCGCACGGCGGCTTCGACAGCCCGTCGGCTCACCCCGGCGAGTGCCCGCCAGCGCAGATCGAAGCGGAAGTTCGCGTGCTGGCCGCCGATGAAGTCGAGCACTGTCAGACACGGCTTGCCGTCGTCCAGCCGCAGGCCCCGGCCGAGTTGTTGGAGGAAGATCGTGGCGCTCTCGGTGGGGCGCAGCATGAGGATGGTGTCGACCATCGGCAGGTCGACGCCCTCGTTGAACAGGTCGACGGTGAAGAGCACTCTCAGCTCGCGCTTGCGGAAGCGGTCAATCAGCGCGTGCTGATCTGCCCGCTTGATGCTTGATGTCACGGCCGCCGACGGCACACCGTGCCGCGTGAACCAGTCGGCCATGAACCGCGCGTGCCCACGGCTGACGCAGAAGCCGAGCGCACGCATCTGCCCGACATCAGCGATGCGTGTGACCGCTTGCAGGATGAGTCGGGCCCGAGCGTGATTGCCCGTGTAGACGCCGTCCAGTTCGCCGGTGTCGTACCCCTGCCCGCGCTTCCACCGCACGTGGGACAGGTCCACGTCGTCGTGTAGCCCGAAGTACTGGAACGGCGCCAGCAACTGCCGTTCGAGGGCATCCCACAGGTGCAGCTCAACCGTCGCACGGCCGTCGAACCACGAGCGCACGTCCCGGCCGTCACTCCGCTCGGGGGTCGCTGTCAAACCCAGGAGTACGCGCGGCCGAAGCCGCTCCAGCAACGCCGTGTAGGTGGCCGCCTCGGCGTGATGGAACTCGTCAACGATGACCATGTCGTACGCCTCGGGGTCGATCTCCTGCCGGTGCAGCGACTGGATCGACGCGAAGACGTGCTTCCAGCCCTGCGGTCGATCGCCGCCGACAAGCGTCTCGCCGAACGTGCCGTCGCCCATGACCTGGCGGAACACGGACCGGCTCTGCCGCAGGATCTGCTCCTGATGCGCGACGAAGAGCAGCGAGTCGACGTGGCCCGCCCGCTGGAGCCGGCGATAGTCAAGCGCTGCCACCACGGTCTTGCCGGTGCCGGTCGCCATCACCACCAGGTTGCGCCAGCGGCCGTGCACCAGCCGTTCGGCGTTGAGGTCGTCAAGAACCTCCTGCTGGTACGGGAACGGCCGCACGTCCAGGTTCGCGATCTCGGTCGGCGCCTCGTCGGCGCGTTCCCCGCGCAACGCGATGCGCAGACGTTCGGCGTCGGTTGCCGGGTCGTAGGTCTCGAACGCCGAGTCGTGCCAGTAGTCGGCGAACGTCGCCTCGAACGTGTCGACGACGTGCGGCTGCTCCAGGTTCGAGATGCGCACGTTCCACTCCACGCCGTCGACAAGCGCGGCCTTGGACAGGTTCGAGGAGCCGACGTACGCGGTGGTGGTGCCGTTCTTGCGTCGGAACAGCCATGCCTTCGCGTGCAGGCGGGTGGTGCGGGTTTCGTAGGAGACCTTGATCTCGGCGCCCAACTCGGCGAGCCGATCCAGTGCCCGCTGGTCGGTGGCGCCCATATACGTGGTCGTGATGACGCGGACCCGGCCACCTCTCGCGATCAACTCGGTGATCGCGGGCTCGATGATGCGCAGCCCGTGCCACTTGATGAACGCGCAGAGCAGGTCCACCTCGTCCGCCGAGGCCATCTCGTGGCTGACCTCGTGACCGATCCGCGGCTGGTGCCGGCCGTTGACCAGGAGCGCGCCGGTGGAGAGCGGTGTCGAGGGGCGGATCGGGAAGACAGGCGCGGCCGGCGGGGTGGGCGGCGCGGCGATGGCGTGCAGCAGACGCTGGGCGTCGGCCACCTGGTCCTCGGCGGTCACCGCACGGGGTTCGGCCTGGGCGATACTCTCGGCGATCCGGTTGGCCAAGTCGATCTGGCGAGCGAGTTTGTCGTCGCCGCGAACGGCTAGCAACGCTCGACGGGCTACCGCTCCGAGATGTCGAGCGAGCACATTGTGGGCGTCGGCTGGGTCGAACATGTGGCGCTGGACGACGGCATCTCCCATACGCTCGAGCTCGTCGGCGAGCGAACGTGTGATCACGTGTTCATAGATGCCCCGTTTGAGCTCCGTCATCTTGGCAAGGTAGCTGCGGCCCCGAGTTGAGACACGGATACTGCCCCGCCACGGGCCAACAAAGCTCCTGTCGAGTCTCCGACACATGAGGTGTGCTTTCCTGTGACGATCGTTAGCGCACTACCGGCGGCTGTGCGGCCCCAGCGCAAGATCAAGTCCGTGGGCGACGCCCTGAACTCGGGAATCCGAACGGGGCCAAAGGTTCCGCAGGGCAACTTCAACTTCGCAGGTCATTGACAGTGCAGAGAGGCGATGTGGGGTCGGCTGAACGGGTGAACCCCTGAGGGTCCCGCGACGCGCGCTCTCCCGGTAATGTCCCGACACATCTTATGGGGGAGGGGACGCTCGCTGGACTGAAGCCGCGGCCCACTGAAGGCGGTGGGCGATTGAATGAAGCCGCTCTACGTGTTTAGGCCCTTGCGCCGAAAGGTACCCTTTGTCCGGATTGCCCACCGCCTCGAATGCTTTTAGCCGGACGCGGCACGTCAGCGCTGGCGAGAAATCGCATCTGGTCAGACGGATTGTGCGCGAACTCGAGAGCCATGACGGTTTCGCATGGTGCGAGGCAGTTGAGGGTGGGCAGGCGCACCTCCGATACGTCGACTTGCCGGGCGTGCGCGAGGAAGTTCGCAAAGTACCTGCATCTAGGGTTCGTTTGGCGAAGCTTAACCATGGCGCGCGGGTCTGGGTGAGGAGCACGATGTATGGCTGGTTGGCAGGCGAGGTGGCCGGCCATCTGAGCCACGGCCGCTACCTCGTTCGGCTACACGCCGTGTCCGGCGACATCGCCCTTGAAGAGCAGCACCTGTTGGTGCGGTGGAACCGGCCACTGGTCGACCCGGTCGCTGCCGTCGCAGTTGGATTCTGTGATTCACCTGAGTACTACGAGGCGCGTTATCGCTTCCTTGACCAGTTGGTCCATCAACGCGGTGTCGCCCGAGGTTTTACCGCCGCGCTATCGGCGCCCATCGGGCTTTATCAGCACCAACTCGACACTGCCGCCAGGGTGCTGGCAGATCCGGTGCCACGCTATCTTCTGGCAGACGAGGTGGGGCTAGGCAAGACCATTGAAGCCGGCCTTGTTATCCGCCAGATGCTCCTCGATGACCCCGCGGCGATCGTGATGGTTTCCGCACCGGCCGAGTTGACGAGTCAATGGGAGGAGGAGTTGGCCGATCGGTTCCTCCTGGGGGAGGAGATTGACGCAGGAAGGCTGCAGTTGGCCTCCCACGAGCAACTAGAAGGCTACCGATCACTGGGGCATTTTGCGCTTGTTGTTGTAGACGAGGCGCATCGAACCGCTGATCTTCTCGACCGAACGCCCGCACTCCGCCTTAACCTTTTGCAAACAAATGCCCTCCTGCTGCTGTCGGCAACGCCAATGCGGAGGAATCATGCTACTTTCCTCGACCTGCTCAACCTTATTGATCCTGTCGCCTTCCCAAGGAACGACATAGAGGGCTTCCGAGAGCGAGTAGAACAACGCGAGAGAGAGGCCACCGGACTTCAGTTGCTTTCGTCGCCCCGCACTGCCAGGCGCCATCGCCTCAGCGTTCTGAACAATCTGGAACTGCTGCACGGAACGGACCCGACAGTTCTCCGCCTCGTGCAGGAGTGCCGATCGGAGGAGAACGCAGCGTCTCCCCTCTGGTCCGACCTTGTCAACTACGTGCGGGAAACGTACCGAGTCAGCAGGAGGATGGTTCGGCATCGCCGGAATACGCCAGCCACTGAAGACTACCCGGTGGCTGGCCGGCGCACGGTCTTCGTCCGGATTGATGACCCCGCCCGCCCAACAGTGGATGCGTTCCTAGAGCGATACCAGGAACATCTGGGGAGCCGAGCCAGTCGAAGCCTGTACGCGAGGGCGGTCCTCAACGGGCTAGGCGGACCACGAGCCCTTCTACGTCACCTGCAGTTGCGGCTCGCAGCATCGGCCGGGACTCATGACTTCGTGCCTCCGAACGACCGGCCGCTGCTGAAGGCAGCCGTGGCTCGCCTCCAACTGATGGACACGAGCGTGCGCCTGCGCTCCAGTCTCGAGGCAGTACAAGGTCGGCTCGACCAGGACCTGAAGGTTGTGGTGGTGGCGACATCGCCTGACACGGCTCGGGAGTTCTACGAGCATGCCACCGCCCGCTGGCCGGGGCAGGTCGGCAGGCACTTCGGCGGTGCGGGTCAGAGCGACCACGAAGAGGTCGTGTGGGATTTCCTGTCAGCGTCGGGCGGCCAGGTGCTGGTCGGCGACCAGTCACTCGAAGAAGGCCGTAACCTGCAGGATGCACACGTACTCGTGAACTTGGACCTGCCGCTCGATCCGAACCGCCTAGAGCAGAGGATTGGGCGCTTGGATCGATACAGTCAGCGACCAGGTGCTGCTGAGATAGTTGTCTTCTCTGAACCGGACAGCGATTGGGTCAGCGCGCACCTACGCCTACTGGCCGACGGAATCGGAATTTTCGAGCAGTCCGCCGCGACGCTACAGCACAGGTTGGCCGAAATTCTGGATGAGGTGACCCAGCGGCTGCAGCAGTCCGGCAGGCATGCGTTCGATTTCGACCTTGCCGAGCTGCGGGCCAACCTTGAGGAGGAGCGCGAAGAGGTCGACCTTCTGGAGGAAGTCGAGTCCGGCGCACTTACATCCCACTTCGACCAGGCAGCCGTGGTTGAGCTCCGCGAAGCGGAACAGGATGTCGCCGAGTTGCGCGAAGCGTTCGCGCGCCTTGTCGGGAGGCGAGGAGGCGTCGGGCTTCACACTTATGGGGACCCGAACAAGAGCCTCGTGCATTTCGGCTCGGAGATCCACGGGCTTCCCGCCGATGCAGTAGACGAGGTACGCCCGCTGCTCAAACGGCCCCGCGCATACTCGCGCGACGCGGCCATCGCCCGAAGAGGTGCTGCCCCGCTACGACTCGGGGACCCCCTCGTCGACTGGCTTGCCGGATACCTCCAGCGGGACGAGCGGGGACGGGCACACGCCTTCGTCCGACTCTGCTCGGCGGTCGAAGTACCAACTCTCTGGCTGCATTGCGACTTCCTGGTGGAATTTGACGCCTCCCACGCTCAGGTCACCAGTGAAGCCGAGCGCCGGCGTTTGCGGCGCCGGGCCGATGCTCTGCTGCCACCAGCTATCGTTCGCACTTGGACGAGCGCCTCCGGCTACGCCCCAGCAGACCTCGTGCGGGATGTACTGGGCTTACCGTTCGACCCGGGATCCGACGAAGTGTTGAGGGGCGAACTGTGGGAGAAGGTGTTGTCCGCTTTCCCTGACTGGCAGCAACTATGCCAGATGGCCGGAGAGACAGCCTATGACACCCTGCAGAGGTCGCCGGCGCTGGCGAGCGCACCGGCGGCCGCGGCGAAGCGGGCACAGGAGGAGGTAGCGGGGCGCCTCGCTGTACTGCGTGCCAGATCGGAGCGGCTAAGTTCAGCTGCTGAACGTCTTGGCGCGCAGTTGGACCTTCAGCGCGAGGAGGCTCTCGGCCAGGCGCTGGAGCGGGGGATCGGGAAGCCCGCTGCGATCATGACTGCTTGCGGCGCGATTGTCCTCTGGCCGGCCTCATGACAGAGCGCGGGCCATCACTCGATCAGGACGAGCAACTTCGTCAACTCCTGGCCTCCCCCGCGGTCGGTGCACCGGTCTTCGAGGACGATCTCTATGCCCGGGTGGCGCAAGTTGTCGGCGACGCCAAGAGCGCTGACCTTGACCTCGCTGTGCTCATCCGGCATCTCCTGCGGCGGTGGTCCCTGGTAGCCAAACGGAACGTGCGAGTCACCGTCTCCCCAGAAATCTCCGCCCGGCTACGCCGAGTGGCTGGCGTCGTAGACCTACGAGAGGAGTGGGGTGGCATCTGGTTCGCGCCTGCCTGGCAGCCCAAGTGGCTCGATCTGTCGGGAGAAGCACCGGACGCCGCAGCTGCGGCTGGCACGAAATTGGGGCAACGCTTTCACCAGGACGACTTGCCAGCCGACCCGTTCTTCGAGCGTTACACCGGACATTCGCAGTACCGCACCGCTGGCCAACGTGCCGCCTGCCGGGCCGTAGTGTCGGTTCCGGCCGGCAGCAGCATCATCGCCATGCTGCCCACGGGCTCCGGTAAGACGGAGGTAGCGCTCTGCTTGGCAGAACGGTACCCGGACGCCGTAACCATAATCGTCGTGCCGACTGTGGCGCTGGCCTACGACTTCGAACGCCGCTTCCGAGATCACTACGCGCGCAGGAACCCCCGGGTGGACAAGTCCGCCCTGCATTTCGCATGGACTGCCAGCACGAACGAGGATTCGAGGCAAAGCCTGCGGCGTCGGGTCCTTGACGGCACACAACCGATCCTCGTCACCTCGCCAGAGTCTGTCAGCAGGGCACTGCGCTCACTGTTGATGGAGGCTGCGTCCGGCGGTCGCCTCGGAGGCTTCGTCGTCGACGAGGCCCATCTGGTCACTCAGTGGGGGCGAGACTTCCGCCCCGAGTTCCGGACGCTTGGCAACCTTCGGGATGAGCTCGTGAAGCGGGCCGGGGAAGTAGGACATCCCAGCCCGACGACGCTGCTACTCAGCGCAACTCTGGGTTCGCACGAACTGCGGGACCTGCGGGATCTCTTCGGATCCGCGGACACGTGCACTTTGATCGCGGCCAACTCCCTCCGGGCCGAGCCCGATATGTGGATCAGCGACGCGGACGACGACCAGCAGCGCGAGGAGTGGGTGCTTGAGGCCCTGGCGCACCTGCCGCGGCCAGCCGTGCTCTATGTCACCGCTCCGGAAATCGCCCAGCGCTGGCTGACTCGCCTACGCGACGGGGGGTATCGACGGGTTGCGACGGTGACGGGCGAGACCAAGTCTGACGATCGCGCCCGCGTGCTGGCCGACCTCCGTGCAACAAACGGCCAGCCAAGCAAGGTGGACCTCGTCGTCGCCACGTCGGCCTTCGGCCTCGGTATTGATTACGGACATGTTCGGGCCGTCGTGCATGCCTGCCTGCCCGAGACGGTTGACCGGTGGTACCAGGAGTTGGGTCGGGGTGGGCGCGACGGCGACGCCTCGATTGCGCTCCTGGCGACTGCCCCGCAGGACCGTCGAGAGGCTGCAAGTCTCGGGATCACGGTGCTCACCGCCGATACTGCTCGAGAGCGATGGTCAGACCTCTGGCGCCACCGTCGAGAGTTGCGCGGGACGTCTTTCCTCGATCTAGAAGGCAGCCGCGGTGTCGGCCGGGGATCGTACAACCGCCGCTGGAATGCCCAACTCGTTCAGGGCCTCGTAGAGCTGCGTCGAATTGGCCGCTTCCAGGTCGACGCAGAGGATCTGGCCGAGTTGGTCGGGGACGGCGACGATCAGCAGGCCGACTGGGCGGCCGTGAATCTGACTCAGGGCGACCTCGCCACCGCTCAGTTCTGGTCGCAGGAGTGGACGCCATGGCAGAAGGCTGAAGCAGGGCGCTCCATCCAAGCCCTGGAACTCATGGAGTCAGTTGCCAAGCGAGACGTACGGGCTTGCGAGGCGATCGCACAGGCGTACCGTCCAGACAACGAACTCTATGCGCTGTTCGGCCAGGCAGCCCACTTCGTCGAGCCCGCCTCGCCGTGCGGGCGGTGCCCAGGTTGCCGAGCATGCGGGGAGAATAGGGCGGACGAACGGCCGCCTTGGCCGTCCCAGGCGTGGCCACTTCCAGGCGATATGATGGCTGACCTCAAAGACCTGGCGGACGCCGCGGGCGCCCGTGACGGTCTTATCTTCCTCCTGGCGGACGACCATGAGCGAGTCACTCCCCCGCTCGCTCGCGCACTGGTCCGCCGAGGCGTCCGGCACATCGCCGGGACTGTCGGAGGTCTTGTAGAGGACCCTGATTGGCTATTTGTCGACCCCTTGCCTGTCACTCCAAGCGACCTGACGCCCTGCTCTTCCTTTGTGGTTTGGCCACCAGGACGCCGCATCCCGAGATCCTGGCTGAGCCCGCGAGCCCGAATGTCTCGGCGGCTCGCCGCTCCCCCGGCATTCGATGTGCTGCTGGTGGCGAGTGGGGCCACCATCGGAAGTAGTGAGGTGGGGCGGGATCTCGCGGGGCTCGACGCCGACACCGCCCTGCACATTCTGGGGAGCAATTCGTGGACTATCTGAAGCGGCACGTACTCGCAAGCGTTCCCGCATTGCTAGTGATCAGCCGGTATCTGGCGACGCAACTCGACGGTGTGGAAGAGAACGAGTTGCAGAGGGTGCTGCGACCAACGGCCATGGCCGAGACGCGTGGTGTCTCATCCGCTGGCGACGACCCCTCAAGCGTCCTCACCTCATCTTTGAGCGTTGGCGAGGACCTGGGGCTGTTCGACAGCGAGCGCGGCGGGCGTGGGCGACGCATATGGAAGCTGACAGACAGCATTCGCGGGGAGGTTGGGCCACTCCCATCCGCAGACTCCCGCGTTTTTCGCAGCCTGGTCCTCCGTCTGCTCTCATCGCGAGCGCTGGAAGAGGTGAGGGCCGGGAACAAGCCGTCCGACGTTGCGCTCGCCCTAACCTGGATCTTGCTACGGGATCCACTGGAACCTCTTTCGGTGAATTGGGACAAGGGGCCAGAGACCGCGTTCGAGAAGGCCGGCATGCGTAACGCTGTTGAGAACGTCGAGCAGTGGGGAGCCTTTCGGCGTTGGATCCGGTCCCTCGGGATAGCGACGGTCGCACAGGTCGGCAGGCAGGATGCCTACCTTCTGGTAGACCCCACCAGGGCACTGCTTGACGTCCTCGACAGACTGCCGCAGCAGGAACGCGCGGAGCAGTGGTTCCGTCAACTACATGAGATCCTGCCCGTGCTCGGCCATCCGGCCCTCATTTCGGCCCTGCCGCAGGGCAGCGTACGACCTCAGGGAATTTCCGCCTCGGTAGCGCTAGCCGCACAAAAGCTGAAGCGCCGAGGAATCCTTGATCTCGCCCCATCCGCCGACGCGAGCACCGCAGCTGTCCTCCGGATCGGCGACCAGAGTTGGCGGATTGGCCAGGTATTTGTTGCGGAGGTGGCCGCATGACCAGCACGATGAAAGGTTTCCGCTGCTGGACAAACGCGGACGTCCGCCAGACGGTCTACTCCGACATCGGTGCATTGCCCAGCGATGCAGGCGCAGTTTTCCTCGCGGCGCACACGCCCATGGTCGTGTCGCACCCCAGGGGGGAACAGTTTCCGGGCGATGGTTCCGACGAGCGTCAGGTCCTAGGCGCCCTTCAGGCTCACATCGGAGATCCCGACCGGAATACGCTAATCGCGGTCACCGGTGAATCGGGAGCGGGCAAGAGCCATGTGGTCCGGTGGGTCAACGCACACCTAGACCCAAGTCCTCGCTATCACGTCCTCTACGTGCCGCGTGCAGTGCAGACTATCCGCGACCTGCTCCGGCGTATCGTCGCTGGTCTCCCCGGCAGTGGGGGGCAGGACCTGATGAAACGCATCGACGCGGCCGTGGGGAAGACGACGCCTGCCGAGTTGCAGGACCGACTCCTGGAGGAGATGCGGCTCGCCCTTACCTGGACGCTCGAGTTGCAAGCAGGAAGCAACGACGAGGACCCGGACAAGCGGAGCGCTCGGGAGGAGCGCAACAACCTCCTCGGAGAGCCGGACGAGAACGGAAAGCGCCGGGACGGCCTGGCTGATCTTCTGGTCCTGACACAGGTGAACCGAGCCCTTCTCCGGTCAGGTGGATTACTCGATCACGTCGTACAGTCGATCTTCGCGCAGACATCCCGTCGGGATGAACAGCAGGAGCGGTTCGAGGACGCGGACTTACCATTGCGTGTGCCGGGTGTGCGCAGAGAATTGGCTCGAAACGGTAACCTTCGCGTTCTGTGGGATCAGATCACGTTGGATCCCGAGCCGGCATTGCGGTTGCTGGATGAGGCACTGCGCAAGGCCCTACCCAGGACCATCGGCCTGCACGATCACACGGGCGAAACCCTGAGCCTGCTGTTTCAGCGCTCCCGGCAAGCGCTTCGCCAACAGGGGCGCGAACTGGTCCTCCTCTTCGAGGATCTCGCCCAGTTCGGTCTGGTCGACGGTGAACTGTACGACCAGTTCGTCATTCAACCCGGACCCGACATGGCTCCGCTACGCGTCCTCTTCGCGGTGACCGAGGACCGCTACGCAGACTTCCCAGAGACGGTACAGACGCGCATCACGCATCAGTTCAAGGTCGGCAACTTCCCCCTCGAGGATCGTGACGCCTTCGTGGCCCGCTACCTGAACCTCGTCCGCCTCGGGCGTAAGAATGTCGATTCTGCCTGGTCTGCGGCGCGCAGCAGTGGAACAGAGGACTGGGTGCCCAACGCCTGTGATACTCGCGAGGAGGGGTTGCCGTGCCGGTTCCGCAGTCAATGCCACGCGGGCTTCGGCAACACCTATGTCCCAGGACTGGGCGAGGTCGGGCTCTATCCGTACAACAGCACTGCACTACGGCGGTCTCTTGAGGCCCGTGGCTCAGGTGCAACGCCGAGGCAGATCCTGGACATCTGCGTCTCAGAGGCGCTCGTCGAGGCCGAACCCCACATCGTGCGCGGCACCTATCCCCACGAGCGCGTGCGCGAGCGTTTCGACTTCAAGGTCCAACGTGGGAAGGAGATTCTGCTCGGCGGCCGAATGGGTGACGAAGCAGAGCGGCTGTATCGAGCCCTCGTGATTTGGGGAGACGAAGAGCCCCTACCGCCCGCCGTTGCCGAGGCCTTCGGGCTCGACAACGGCGCGGCACGCCAACGGCAGGCGACGCCTATCATCCCGCCCAAGCGCCGTGAGGAACCCCCGCAGGCGCAACCGAGTCCCCTCTTGCATCTCTTTCAGTGGCAGAACGGTGAGCGGCTTCCGGATAGCCAGGTAGACCTCTACAGGGACATCCTTCACCGTCTCGTGTCCTCCCGCCTCGATCTTGACCAGGACTTGTTCCACACTGCGACTGCGAACACGCCTGGTGCCGAAATCCTGAGCGGTCTCATTAGCCGGCAAACGTTCGACTTCGGCTCGGACGCTCGTGGTCGATCTGCCGGTGCCGGGAAACTTCGCTTCGAACTACATCGCAGTGCGGAGGACATCCGGGTCCTGATCGCGGCGCGGTGGTTCGTGGACCACGGGCACTGGCTCTCAGACAAGGGCGGATGGCCGTGGCCAGAGGGCTACGATCCGGTCGAGATGATGATCAGCCTCGAAGAGCGGCTGGATTACTGGGCCGAGCTCGTCCGGACGGCGTTCCGGGATTACGTCGGTGGACGGGACCTGGCGTGCGCGGCGGTGGGCACCCGAGCAGTGGCGCTACTCGCCGCCGGAGCCTCGCCCGACCAACTTCGTGACGTCGGCGCTGTGCTGACTGGGACCGCCGGAGCGGTCATCAAGAGCACATCGGGCTGGGCACGCGTGGACAGCGTGGCACGCGATGTGCTGCGCGATGTACGGGCGACTGACCTGGTGGGACAACTCGCGGCGGTGCGGCAGGGACCGACCGGCAAACCACAACTCATCGATGCCGCCGAGCTTGAGGCTGGCCTTCAACGAGTGCTCAACGCACCTGCAGAGCAGCTTAATGCTGTGGCGACGCGATACGTCGACGCTGCGCCAGTCGTCGCCAAGGCGGCCCGGGACCTGCTTTCCGCCATGGAGGGAGAGACCGAAGGTTTCCTGGCGGAGGTGGCTGCGGCCGTCAAGGAGTTGGCCGGCGGCCTCGAAGGGCAGGCGCCGAGGTCCGTTGCCCAGGCCGCGAAGGAGGTAGGAAAGCGTGCTCTCGACAGCCACCTGTTCCGTCCTCATGACGGCTGGTTCACGTTCAGCAACGCGCTTGACCGGCTCGAGGACCTACCAGCCGACCTTCCGCTCGACTGGCACGCAAACCTGGGAGCGTCAGCCGTGCAAGAGGCCCTAAACGTCCAGCACTGGGCACGAAAGGCGGTCTTGGGAGCCCAGGACCTCCGCTTGGTCCGGCAAAACATGGCAGCGACTCGTCGGGAGTGCACCCACAGCGGAGGGCAGGCCGGCGATCTAGACCACCTGTCGACGACAGTGTGCCGGAAGCTCGGTCAGCTTGAGGTCCTGCTCCAGGCGCTGAGTACCCCGGGGGGCGAAGAGTGACTAACGCCACGACGTGGATCTTGGAGACCCGCGTAGCGGTCGACCAGGCCAGCGGCACCCTGCGGCTGGAGGCCGACCTTGACGCGCTTCGCCAGTTCGACGAGCAACTTGACGATGCCCTACGGGAGCTCACGGCATTGGCTCAGGCTGCAGCTCTCGGAAGTGGCGACTGGTGGGCTCCCGTGGACCCCACACCGGACCTCTGGACTCAACTTAGGTCGGCACAACGTGAGCTGGACACACGGCAGTTGGGTTCGGTCCTACGCCTGCTCAACGGGTTGAGGAGCCAGGTGCGGGAGGCTGTACGAGACGGGTGGAGCGATCATGTCGCGTCGCAGGCCGGTAATGCACTCGAACTCCGAGACCTGGTGAAGGCACTCGCCGGCGTCGAGGGGCTCGAGGCTGTGGCGCCCAGATTGGATGCAGCCCTCGTCCACCTGGCGCGGCTTCAACGTAAGCCGCCCGACGCTGACGCGGTGCGGGTGCTCGCGGAGGTCACCGAACTCCTGACACTGCTTGAGCAGCGGCTGCCTGCAGCGGTGAAGGGGTTTGTCTCTGCAGCGACACGGGGCGGCGCGGCACTCGACCTCCTCGACGATGACGTGCGAAGTTGGCTTGTCGACAACAACGCTCTTCACAACTTCCGGGTGGTGCCGGGGCGGCCTCAGGATGGCAACAGTGGGTGAACCGGCGCTCGAGGCGCTCACGGCCATCGAGCTTCATGAGGCGGAACTGCTCGCGTGGGGAGCAGTTGGCGCCGAGTGGACTGAAGACGAACTCCTGGCTCTGCTGGCGGACCATGGCGAACCGACCCAGTTGCTACGTGACCTGGTCGATGCCGCGCTCGTTGTCCGCTCCCCGGCCGGCGGCTACCGGTCCCGCAGTGCCGAGACCGTACGTCTGCTCTCCATGTTGCGTCAGGCATTCCCGGGAAGGCGAGTTACCGACGGCCGGCCACTAGTGCTGGATCATCGGTTCCTCCATCGGCCGCGTAGGCGTCCCAAGCGGGACGTAGCCGCCGGAAAAGTACTCACGGAAATCCGCGGGTCGCTTGGTCATGCAGGCCTCGCCACCGCGAAGCGGATCATTCCGGCGTGGCTGTCCGGATTTCAACAGCGGAGTACAGCGGCCGTGCTGGAGGCGCTGGTCAGCGGCCAGCAGGCGGGAGCGATGATCACCGCTGGGACCGGCAGTGGAAAGTCATTGGCCTTCTACCTGCCATTGATCAGTTGGTTGGCTGACCAGACGGCCGCGAGGCGGAGTGGGCCACGAGACGGCACACTCGCTCTGGCCCTCTATCCCCGTAACGAGCTATTGAAGGACCAACTGCGAACGCTAGTCGGGTACGCGAAGCGCCTCGGCGAGACCGACCGTTCAGAGGGTGCGACATTGAGCGTCGCGACCTGGTTCGGTCCCACGCCCGCCTCCGCCTACCACGTTCAGAAGGGCTGGGCTGACGGCTGGGAGAAGCGCGGAAGGGGCTACGTCTGCCCGTACCTGCGATGCCTCGAGTGCGACGCGGAGTTGGTATGGCCTGAGGCTGACTGCCGTGCTGGCGATGAGCGGCTGGTGTGCACCTCCTCCTCCTGCAAGGCGGAGGTGGAGGGCAAGTACCTCAGGCTGACGCGCGATCGGGCACGGCAGCAGCCAGCCGATCTCATGCTCAGCACGACCGAGTCGCTCAACCGGCAACTTGCCGCTCCAGGCAACCTCGGTGCGTTCGGTATTCGTCCGGCCACCCTCGCCGCCGTCCTGCTGGACGAGGTTCACACGTATGAGGGCACCGCTGGGGCGCAGAACGCCCTCCTGCTGCGCCGGCTCAAACACCGGCTCGGCCGTACTCCGGTGTGGGTCGGCCTGTCGGCGACGCTGCGTCACGCGGGTGACTTCTTCTCCCGGCTCGTGGATCTGCCGCCCAACGCCGTCACTGTCGTCGAGCCAGACGTCGGCGAACTGGAGGAGTCAGGGGCTGAGTACCTCCTAGCGCTTCGCCACGACCCACACTCCGGGACCGGTACGCTTTCCACCACCATTCAGGCCTGCATGGCGCTCGCCCGATGCCTCGACTCAACCGGGGATGACCCGTTCAACCCACCGCCCTCGTCCGGCGGCGCTTTCGGCAGTCGGCTGTTCGCCTTTACCGACAAGCTAGACAGCACCAACCGCCTCTACTGGGATCTTTTGGACGCCGAAGGCTGGCGGTGGCCCGGGAAGCTTGTCACACGTCGCCCGCAGACCCTCGCGCACCTGCGCGGGGCAAAGCAGGGACGGATGGCGGCGAACCAGCGGGAGGCCAGCGGTGACCGCGATCCCGACGGGCAATGGTGGTGGCTGGCAGACCACCTGGGTCACGGCGTGGAGGCGGATCGACCCTTGCAGATCGGACGTACCAGTTCGCAGGATCGGGGAGTTGCTACCACCGCCCAGGTGATCGTCGCGACCGCAACCCTCGAGGTCGGGTTTGACGACGATCGGGTGGGCGCGGTCCTGCAGCACAAGGCGCCACACGACGCCGCGCAGTTCCTGCAGCGCAAGGGCCGCGCCGGAAGAATGCCGTTGATGCGCCCGTGGACCGCGGTAGTGCTTAGCGACTGGGGCCGGGACCGCCAGGCGTGGGACGCGTACGAGGCCCTGTTCGACCCGGACCTACCGCCGAGAAACCTCCCCATCGAGAACTTCTACGTACTGCGGATCCAGGCGGTCTACGCTCTTTTCGACTGGCTGTCCATCGAGTTGGGTTACTCCGCCGGTGAATCGACCTGGGAAGACCTGGCGGGTCCCGCCTCAGCGCTGTTCCGCGAGAACCCCAAGAAGCAGTCAGAGGCGCGTAGCCGGCAGGCGGCCCTGTCGACTCTGCTCGATCGGCTGTTGCGCCCCGGCCCGGAACGAGAGCGGCTCCGGCGCCACCTCCGGGACGCGCTCGCCATCGGCAAGGGCGAGTGGGCGGACAGTGTGGTCGATACCCTCCTGTGGGACGCGCCCCGGCCCCTGCTGCTGGCGGTGGTGCCGACGATGCGTCGTCAGTTGCGAGACCAGTGGCGTGGCGAGGAGCCACTGGAAGACGACGCGGGGCTGCGGACGCGCACTCCTCTGCGGCAGTTTGTGCCGGGCAACCTTTTCGACGATCTTCTGGTCCCCGATGTCGAGTTGCAGGTGCCCGGGCGCGGTGGCGAATTGGAGGTCGCGCACCTCCCGGCACTGAGGGCGCTGAACGAATTCTGCCCGGGCAACGTGAGCAGGCACTTCGGCGTGTGGGCGACGAACAAGCGGCATTGGCTGCCGCTGCCCACTATTGCTGCCGCTGACCAGGAACTGCTGGTCGACGTGGTGAGCACCTACCGTGCGGCGCTGGTGGACCTGATCGACGAGGGCGACGACCGGGTCGCCGTCTATGCGCCGACGGCCGCAGCCTTAGAGCCTGTCCCGGACAGCGTCCGGGACGCGTCCAGCGTCCGCCCCGAGTGGCAGTTCCACGTGTCAACCCTCGCCGCCGGCTCCCCGGTCCGGCTGGCCCGGCGTGTTAGTCGGTTGCTCGACGCGCTCACCGCCCACCTCCATGTCCAAGGCGGTGGGGTTCGGACAGTGCGGTACGCCAGGACAGCACGCGGGACGGTGTGGGAGCCCCGCCCTCGACCGGTCGCCCTGAGCTTCGGTATTGCCGGGGAGCCCGGGTGGCTGCCGGCCGCCGTGGGCGTGGACGTGCAGTGCGACGCCTTGGAAGGCAAGGTCCGGATCCCCGACGAGATCCAAGTTCCCACTGCCCAGGAGCGGTCGCAGCGCCTACGGCACCGGCTCGAGGTCGAAGCTGAACTCCCGGACACCATGTCGATCTTTGACCGCGACACTCTCGTTGAAGTAGTGCTTCTCGCCGCTGCATCGGAGCAGGTCGAGAGCGGGAAGCCGTTGGACGAGCCAGGTCTAGCGGGTGCGTTGCGGCAGGCAGCCGAGACTTTGGGCCTGGCGGTTGATGATGAGACCGGCGAGCGGAACGAGAACGACGAGCGGCGCTGGGAGAACTGGCTCGGCGATTCCACGCTGCTCTCTGCTGTGCGGGACGCGTTGCGGGAAATTTCGGGCGATGACCGTTCGCCGGCATGGTCCACGTGGTGGCGCAGGCGATTCACCCTCTCGGTGGCTCAACTCGCCCTGGCTGCGCTCTCGACGCTATGTCCCGGCGTCGACACCGACGACCTCATGGTGGACTTGTCCTCCGAAGACGACACCGTGTTTTGGATTTCGGAGCCCTCACCTGGTGGGACGGGCCACGTCGAGGCATTCCAGCGGCTACTCGCGGAAAATCCCGAGGCGTTCGCTCACGCGCTCGAGGACGCACTCACCCCGTCTGAGGCGGAGACGATGGACGAGGAGCTCAGCCTGCTGGTCCATACGGGGGCAGCGGAGGTCCGGTCGGCGCTTGACGAGCTCCGGGTCTCTTGGCGTAACGGTCACGCTGTTGTCGCCCGGGCAATTGAGCGCGTGGACGAGGCGGCACAGGCGCACGGTCTGGCCCTGGGTGGTGCAGCCCGCTCCGCGCTGAGCACCCGCCTTGCCGGGCCGGGTGCCCATCCTCGCCTCTTGGCGGAAGTCGCGTCATGGCTGGATCTGCGAGATCAGGCGGCCGAGCAGACTGGAATCGAGGTGAGTGCCCGGACGCTCGGGGGGCTCCTGGCCGACCACGTATACCTCGACGAGGTGCTGCACCTTGGAGCCGGGGTGACCGCCCAGCGACGGGTCCGCGCGGTATCCAACGTACTGTGGCCGTGGGGCCAGACCGCCCAGCCGACTGTCGCCTCAAACCCCTATGCCCCCCGCCTTGCGGCGTCGTTTCCCCTCGTGCGGGACCACGTGGACCTCGGACCGGTCGTGTTCGACGTCGCGCCGTGGGATGACAAGCGGCGTAAGGAACTCCACGAACTGCTGATTGAGCAGCGTGAGGTGGCGCTGCGGGTCGGGCACGCCGATCGGACGGTACTGCGATCTATCCTCCTGGACCTACAGACCCAACCGATCGAAGTCGGGGCCCTCCTGTGCCATCCGGTGGTCCTCGGCGTACGGAAGACCGGTCTCTTCCTGGAAGCCCGGGTGTTGCTACGGGAGGCGCCGTGAACAGGGTCATTCGTAAGTCCAAGGCGCAGAGCGCGAGCGAGGTACTGGACCTGCTCGGCGCGCTGTTCGCTGCGGAACTCGTCAGCCCCAGCAAATGTCTGTGGCTGGTGTCGCCGTGGATCTCCGACGTCGAGCTCGTCGACAACCGCGGCGGCACCTATCCGGCCCTGACCCGCTATGGTCGCCGGTGGATCCGGCTCGCTGAGGTCCTCACCAGCTTGGCTGCGGAAAAGACGCGGGTCGTGATTGCCACGACGTCCGACGCACACAACGACGCCTTCCGCCGTCGCATTGAACGGCTCACCGTCGACATGCGGGTTACCGACCAGGTCTCCATGATCATGAATGCCACTCGCGGCCTGCACACCAAAGCCCTGACCGGCGATGACTACGCCCTGGCTGGCAGCATGAACATCACCTACAACGGCATCCTCCTCAACGAGGAGCAGGTGGAGTTGAGACGCGATCCCGCCTACGTCGCCCAGGCGCGAATGGACGCCTTCGACCGCTTCGGGGGTGCACTGTGACGGTGCTGGAAGCGCTGCGGGCCGGCCTGGGAGACCTGACCCGCTTCAAGGGCCTCCGCCAGCGCGTGGAAATGCTCGTAGAGGGACAGGCAACGGACTGGGTCAGCGGTAATGGTGGCTGGTTGGTCATCCCGCTTCAGCGCGACCCTCAGGGGTTC
>NZ_JAGPXV010001207.1:0-434 GCF_018070405.1 Micromonospora sp. D75 | reverse complement strand
GCGCCTCGGCGCGGACATCCGGGCCGGGCCCGACCCGGCCCGGCTGCCCGACCGGTACGCGCAGACCATGCTGTTCCTCGCCGGTGGGTTCGCGCTGCTGCCCGCACTGATCGGCGCGTTCTGGGGCGCGCCGCTGGTCGCACGGGAACTGGAGCAGGGCACGCACCGGCTGGTGTGGAACCAGAGCGTGCCGCGCCGCCGCTGGCTGGCGGTCAAGCTCGCCGTGCTGTCGGCCGCCGCCGCGCTCGTCGCCGGGCTGCTCGGCGCGCTGCTGACCTGGGCGGCCTCGCCCGTCGACCGGGTCGCGGGCGACCGGTTCAGCACCGTGCTGTTCGGCGCGCGCGGCGTCGCACCGGTCGGGTACGCCGTGTTCGGCCTCGTCCTCGGCGTCGTCGCCGGGCTGCTGCTGCGCCGCACCCTCCCAGCCATGGCAG
>NZ_JAGPXV010000139.1:0-10965 GCF_018070405.1 Micromonospora sp. D75 | reverse complement strand
AGGTCCTGGGCCGCCTCCACGTCCGACACCAGCCGGCACAGCGCGTCCCCGGTACGCCGGCCGGCGCCGCGCCGGGCGGCGAGCGTGGCGAACACCCGGGCCCGTACGTCGGTGATCATGCGGAGCACGGCGTCGTGCCCGGCGAGCCGTTCGGTGTACCGCAGCACGCCCCGGCTGACCGCCAGCGCCCGGACCGCGACGATGGCCACCGTCAGCCGGTCCAGCGGCGGGCGGCCGGCGGCGCTCATCAGCAGCCAGGTGGCGGTGGCCATCAGCGCCAGGCCGGCGAACTCGGTGGCGGCGGCGAGCAGCCCGGCGCCGAGCAGCCGGCTCAGGTACGGCCGGGCCAGGCGCAGCACCGCCCGTTCCGCGCCGGGGATCATCGGGCCACTCCCGGTCCGGTGGCGGTCGGGTGCAGTTCGGTGACCCGGCCGTCCTCGACGCGCAGGATCCGGTCGGCGTCGGCGAGCAGCGCGGGCCGGTGCGCGACGAGCAGCGCGGTACGTCCGGCGACCAGCCGCCGTGTGGCGTCCAGCACGACCGCCTCGCTGGCGGAGTCAAGCCGCGCGGTCGGCTCGTCGAGCAGCACGATCGGCGCGTCCCGCAGGAACGCGCGGGCGAGCGCGACCCGCTGCCGCTGACCGCTGGACAGGCCGTGGCCGCGTTCGCCGAGGCGGGTGTCCAGCCCGTCGGGCAGGGCGTCGACCACCTCGTCCAGCGCGGCGTCGGCGACCGCGGCGGCGAGCACGTCGTCCGGGGTGTCCGGCGCGCCGAGGCGGATGTTGTCGGCGAGCGACCCGGCGAACAGGTGCGCCCGCTGCGGCACCCACGCCAGTTCGCGCCGCCAGGCGTCCAGGTCGGCCCCGGCCAGGTCCACGCCATCGACGGTGACCCGGCCGGAGGTCGGTGCGACGAAGCCGAGCAGCAGGTTGAGCAGCGTGCTCTTGCCCGCGCCGCTGGGCCCGATGACGGCGATCCGGTCGCCGGGCCGGATGGTCAGCGTGACGTCGCGCAGCGCTGTGGTCCGGTCGTACGCGACGCTCACGCCCTCGAAGCGGATCTCGCCCCGGCCGCCCGGCGTGGGACGGCGGGGTTCGGTGGTGGCGGGCGCGTCGGTGGCGGAGAGCGTGAGCGCCTCGTCCAGCGCGGTGAGCCCTTCCATGCTGGCGTGGAACCGGCTGCCCGCCGCACGCAACGGCAGGTACGCCTCCGGGGTGAGCAGCAGCACCAGCAGCGCGGTGGAGAGCGTGAGGCCGCCGCCGAGCAGCCGGATGCCGACCGGCACCGCGACGAGCGCGACGGAGAGCGTGGCGACCAGTTCCAGCACCAGCGCGGACAGGAACGCGATGCGCAGCGTCTTCATGGTGGCCTGGCGGTGGCCGTCGGCCATCCGGCGGACCACGTCGACCTGGCCCCGGGAACGGCCGAACGCGCGCAGCGTGGGCAGCCCGGCCACCATGTCGAGGAAGTGCCCGCCGAGCAGCGACAACCGGCGCCACTGCCGTTCGGTGGCGGCCTGCGCCTGCCAGCCGAGCAGCGCGCCGAAGATTGGGATGAGCGGGATGGTGAGCGCGATGATCAGCGCCGAGCTCCAGTCGGCGAACACGATCCGGGCCAGCACCGCCACCGGCACCGTGACGCTCAGCACGAGCTGCGGCAGGTAGCCGGTGAAGTAGGGGTCCAGCGCGTCCAGCCCGCGCCCGGCCAGCGTGGCGAGCTGCCCGGCCCGCTGCCCGGCGACCCAGGTGGGACCGTGCCGGCCGACCGCGCCCAGCAGGTCGGCGCGCAGCGCCGCCTTGACCGTCGCGGCGGCCCGCGCCGCCACTGTGCCCTGCGCCCAGCTCACCAGCGCCCGCCCGGCGACCGCCGCCACGAGACCGGCCAGCGCCGGCCGGTGCAGCCGTCCGTCGAACGCGGTGGCTAGCAGCGTCGCCAGCGCGGTCGCCTGGGCGATCACCAGCAGCGCGGTCAGCCCGCCCAGCGCCGCGAGCACGGCGAGGTCGCGCCGGGCCGCGGGGACCCGACGCAGCAGACGCGGGTCGAACGGGCGGCGGTTCACCAGTACACCGGTGCCCTGCCGTCGATCCGTCCCCGGAACACCCACCAGCACATCGCCTGAAAGCCTAGTAGGGCCGGCACGAGCGGTAACGCGAGCCATCCCAACAGTGCCAGCGTCGGACGGCCGGCGGCCGCCTCGGCCACCGTCAGCGAGGCTGCCGGGTCGGCCGTGGAGACCAGGATCCGGGGCCAGAGCGCGGCCCCGACCAGCGGCGCGGGCAGCGCCAGCGCCGTCGCGGTCGCGGCGAAGGCCACACCGGCCCGGCCCCGCCGCAGCGCCGCGCGGGCCGTCAGCAGCGCGGCCACGAGCGCCAACGGCAGGAGTACGGCCACAGCCGGGCGCGCCACCGCGGCGCGTACCCGATCGGAGAGCACGCCCAGGACGGTGGCCGCGCCGACGGCGACGAGTGCGGCGGGCACCAGGGCGGTCGCCAGCCGGGCGAGCGCCGGGGCGTCGGCGGAGGGCAGCCGGAGCGTGAGGAACGTCGCACCGTGCACCGCCACCAGCGCCAGCAGGGCCAGCCCCGCGGCGGCGACGACCGGGGTGGCGAGATGACCGACACCGACCACGTGCCCGTCGGCGCTCAGCGGCACGCCCTGGAGCAGCCCGCCGAGCACCGCGCCCCAGCCCAGCGCGGCGAGCACGCTGCCGACCACCACCACCCGGTCCCAGCCGGCGCGCGCCGTTCCGGAGACCGGGCGGCTGCGCAACTGCACCCCGGCGGTCACCAGCACCACCCCGGCCAGCGCGGCGAGCACCGCCGGGTAGAAGCCGGAGAGCAGCTCGCCCTCCAGCCGGGGGAACGCGCCGAACAGGATGCCGACGGCCGCCACCAGCCAGACCTCGTTGCCGAGGAAGAACGGCCCGAGCGCGGCGAGCGTGGCCCGGCTGCCCGGCGTCGGGCCGCGCCGGGCCAGCAGCAGGCCGACGCCGTAGTCGTAGCCGCCGAGCACGAGGTAGGTGGCGAAGAAGAGGCCGAGCAGGGCGTACCAGGCGAGTTCCACGGCGGGCTCCCTCAGACGAGCACTGGCTGGTGGTGGGGGTCGGTGTCGGGCGCGGGTGGTCGGCCGAGGGCGGGGTCGTACGCGCCGCGCGCGGCGTGCCGGGCCAGCAGCGTCCAGTTGGTCACCGCGAGCGCGCCGAGCAGCAGGCTGAACCCGATCAGCGAGGCGAGCATCAGCCCCGGCGAGACCGGGGAGACGGCCTGCGCGGTGGGCAGCAGCCCGTACGCGGCCCAGGGCTGGCGGCCGACCTCGCGGGCGATCCAGCCGAGCAGCATCGCCACGAACGGCAGCGGCAGGCCGAGCAGGATCAGCCAGAGCGGGAACCGCAACCGGATGATCCAGTCGCGCCAGAGCAGCGGCAGCAGGAGCCAGAGGGCGCCGAGCGTGAAGCCGATCAGGATCATGAAGCCGAGGCCGACGTTGGAGAGCACCGGCGGATCCCAGTCGCCGGGGCCGAACCGCGCGGTCCAGTCGGCGACGAGCGCGTCGCGCTCCGGCCCGCCGCCGAACTTCGTCGGCTGGAGCTGCGCGACCGGGCCGAACTGGGCGAAGCCGAAGCCCTGGAGCGTGCTGACCGCTAGCGCCGCGGTGACCAGGCCGAGGCGCAGCGAGGTGCGGAACAGCGCGTAGTCGCTAGTACGCCGCAGCAGGTGCCACGCGCTCACCGCGGCCATCAGCAGGCCGCCGGTGACCAGGCTCGCCGAGATCACGTGGCCGAACGCCATGCCGAACGTGGGATTGGTGAGCAGCGCGCCGAAGTCGGTGAGGTGGGCGACGCCGTCGCGGACCTCGTACCCGACCGGGTTCTGCAGCCAGGCGTTCGCCACCATGATCCAGAACGCCGAGGCGTACGCGGTGATCGCCACGCCCCAGAGCAGCGCCAGGTGTACGCCGCGCCGCAGCCGGTGCCACCCGAAGATCCACATGCCGAGGAACGTGGACTCCAGGAAGAACGCCACCAGCGTCTCGATGGCCAGCGGCGCCCCGAACACGTTGCCGACGTAGCGCGACAGCCCGCTCCAGTTCAGCCCGAACTGGAACTCCATCACGATGCCGGTGGCGATGCCGAGCACGTAGTTGATCACGTAGAGCTGGCCCCAGAACCGGGTCAGCCGCTCGTACACCGGTTTGCCGGTGAGGAAGCCGGCCGTCTGCAACCCGACCAGCAGCGTGACCAGGCCGAGCGTGACCGCCACGAACAGGAAATGGATCGAGGTGGTGGTGGCGAACTGGAGGCGGGCGAGGAGCAGCGGATCCACTGTCGTCCTCCCATGGGTCGACTCTCTTGTCGTAGTCAACCTACACGTAGCTTCACTACCTATAGGGGTGTGCGAACCCGGAGAAGTCCCTTAGGGGGGCGAGATCAGCTCAGGAACAGGGCGAACGGCAGGGAGACGAGCGTGCCCGCGACGGCGAGCGCCATCGCGCCGAGCACACGCGGCGGGCGGTCCGCGACGAGCAGCCGCTGCACCCGTACGTCCAGATCGCGGTCGCCGAGACCGAGCGTGCCGGCCGGTTGCACCCGGTGCTCGGCGGCGGCGAACCGCCGCAGCGCGCCCGCCAGCGGCGCGTCCGCGTGCAGCTCCCGGGCCTTGTCGTCGGCGCGCATCTCGACCAGCAACGCCACCCGCGCGTGCGCGTCCCGCACCCACTGGAACCAGGGCAGCGCCCGGCACAACGCGGTGAACGGCAGCAGCACCAGATCGTGCCGCTCCTGGGCGTGCGCCCGCTCGTGCGTGAGCACCGCCGCCAGCTCGGCCGGGTCGAGCAGGTCGAGCGTGCCCGCGCTCACCACCACCCGGGGCCGCACCCCCGGCAGGCAGTACGCCGCAGCGCTCGGGTGGTCCAGCACCAGCGCGCCGGGCACCGTCGGGTCACGCCGGGCCACCAGGTGCAACAGCGCCCGGTGCCGGCGCTGGGCGCGTACCGCGCCGTGCAGGCTGCGTACCGTCGTGGTGAGCAGCACCACGCCGATGCCGAGACCGACGCCGACCAGGCTGAGGTGCACCGCGCCCACACCGGCCGGAAGCGTGCCGTGGGCCAGGTCGTCGGCCAGCGCCAGCAGCGCCCACCCGGTCGCCCGGTCGTAGACGTCGAGGCCCAGCGCCATCGGCAACCCCATGGCCGACAGGCCGAGCGCCAGCCCGACCGCCTGCCAGCACAGGATCGCCACCCGGGGCGCGCGCCACGTCCAGCGCGCGGCGGCGAGGACCTGCGCGGTCAGCCAGCAGGCCAGAATGGTCGCGGCGAAGTGCAGGGCGTACGCCACGGCGGCCGCCTACCGGTCCGTCGCCTCGTCGAGCGCGGGCCGACCGGGCCGGGGGTCCTCGATCCGGCCGGTCGGTCCGTCCTCGACGGTCGCGGGCCCGGTCGTCCCGGCCTCGACGGTTGCTGGCCCGGTCGCTCCGGTCTCGGTGGTCGCTGGCCCGGTTGCCCCGGTCTCGACGATCGTGGGCCCGGTCGCTCCGGCCTCGGCGCTGAGCGCGGCGCGGAGCACGTCCGCCTCCGTGCCGGTCACCGAGCGGGCGAAGCGCACCAGCGCGGCGTCCCGGCTGCCGCCGAGATCGAGGGCTTCGAGCATGAGCTGGGCGATGTGCGCCTCGCGGGTGGCGGCGGGGCGGTAACGCCAGGCGCGGCCCTCCCGCTCGCGCTGCACCATGCCCTTGCCGGCGAGCCGGTCGAGCACGGTCATGACGGTGGTGTAGGCCAGCTCGCGGCCGTCCAGGGCGTCGGCGACCTCGCGCACCGTCACACCGCCCGAGGCGGCTGGTGCCGCGTCCCACAGCACGTCCATCACCGCACGCTCAAGGTCCCCCAGCCGAGTCACCCACCAATCCTACCCCCGGTAGTAGATCCCCTCCGCCGCCCCGGTCCCCGGTTCCGGTCCCCGTCCCTCCCTCCCGAAGATCAACACCAGCTCGGGGAGGTGGTGTGGTCCGAGGTGGCTCGATGCGGCCACCTCGCCGTACTGGTGTCGATCTAGCTCTCCTCGGACGGCCCCGCCAAGATCCACTCCGCCTCGGGGAAGTGGTGCAGTCCGGGGGCGGTGGATGCGGCCCTCTCGGGGATCTGGTCTTGATCGTGCTGGCCTCGGGGTGGGCCCCTCGGCAAGATCAACGCCAGTTCGGGGAGGTGGTGGCATTCGAGGCGGGCTGATGTGACCACTTCGCCGTACTGGTGTCGATTTTGGTGCGTGGGAGGGCAGGGTCAGCGCCAGTTCGGGGAGGTGGTGCAGTCCCGGGCTGGTTGATGTGGCCACTCCGGGGAAGTGGTGTTGATCTTGCTGGGCGGCGGGGTGAGTGTCGGGCGTGGCTCGGGTCACTTCGGAGGTTTTGGTGTTGATCCTGTCGGCCTCCTGCGGGGCCTTCGACAAGATCAACGCCAGTTCGGGGAGGTGGTGGCATCCGAGGCGGGTTGATCGGCCCACTTCGCCGTGCTGGTGTCGATCTTGCTCGGGTGGGACCGACGACCGTTCGCGGGAAGAGCGGGAACGGGAAGTGGCGGCAACCCGGGTGGGTGTGCCGCCACTTCGGGCCGGGACCGGACTGCCGTCGGTCAGACGCCCTTGGGGTGCCAGACCGTCTTGGTCTCCAGCAGCGTGGTCATCCGGGTGATGCCGGGATCGGCGTACCAGTCGTGGTCGGCCGGGGCCGGCCGGAGCACCCGCTTGAGGTTCTCCGCGGCCTTGATCTCCAGGTCGGCTGCCAGCTCGGCGTCGGTGACGCCGGTCAGGTCGATCGCGTTGACGTCCATGTGCGCGGCGAGCGTCGGCACGGTCTCGGTCAGCCGGCCGGTGAGGATGTTGACCACCCCGCCCGGCAGGTCGGAGGTGGCGAGCACCTCGGCCAGCGTCACCGCTGCCAGCGGCGCCGCCGGGGAGGCTGCCACCACGACCGTGTTGCCGGTGACGATCGCCGGGGCGATCACGCTCACCAGGCCGAGCAGCGCGGGCTCCTCGGGGGCGGCCACCGCCACCACGCCGGTGGGCTCCGGCGCGGACAGGTTGAAGTACGGGCCGGCCACCGGGTTCGCGCCGCCGTACACCTGGGACAGCTTGTCGGACCAGCCCGCGTACCAGACCCAGCGGTCGATCGCGGCGTCCACCTCGTCGGCCGGTACGCCCAGGGCGACGAACTGCTCGCGCCGGCCCTCCAGCATCTCGGCGACCCGGTAGAGGATCTGACCCCTGTTGTACGCGGTCGCCCCGGCCCAGCCCTTCACCGCGGCGCGGGCGGCCACTACCGCGTCCCGCGCGTCCTTCCGGGAGGCAAGAGACACGTTCGCGGATTGCACGAGATACGACCGTCCCGACTCGCTGCGCGGGAACTTCCCGCCGATGAAGAGCTTGTACGTCTTGCGTACCGCGACCCGCTCAGACATTGAGGTACCCCTCCAGCCCGTGCCGGCCGCCCTCGCGACCGTAGCCCGACTCCTTGTAGCCGCCGAACGGCGACGTCGGGTCGAACTTGTTGAACGTGTTCGCCCACACCACTCCTGCGCGCAGCCGGTCGGCCAGCCACAGGATCCGGGAACCCTTGTCGGTCCAGATTCCGGCCGACAGCCCGTACGGCGTGTTGTTGGCCTTTT
The DNA here is from genome assembly GCF_018070405.1 of Micromonospora sp. D75. Lineage (NCBI taxonomy): Bacteria > Bacillati > Actinomycetota > Actinomycetes > Micromonosporales > Micromonosporaceae > Micromonospora > Micromonospora sp. D75. The sequence continues at coordinate 3,315 of NZ_JAGPXV010000139.1, read as the reverse complement.
CGACGGCCTCCGCCGGGGTGCGGAACGTGAGCACGGACAGCACCGGGCCGAAGATCTCCTCGCGGGCGATCCGGTGGGCCTGGGTGACGCCGGTGAAGATGGTCGGCGCGAACCAGAAGCCGCGCTCGGGCAGCTCGCACGGCGGCGACCAGCGCTCCGCACCCTCGGCGGACCCGGCGTCGGACAGCTCCCGGATGCGGGCGAGCTGCGCGGCCGAGTTGATCGCGCCGATGTCGGTGTTCTTGTCCAGCGGGTCACCGACCCGGAGCTGGGCCATCCGGCGCTTGAGCGACTCCAGCACCCGGTCGGCCACCGACTCCTGGACCAGCAGCCGGGACCCGGCGCAGCAGACGTGCCCCTGGTTGAAGAAGATGCCGTTGACGATGCCCTCGACGGCCTGGTCGATCGGCGCGTCGTCGAAGACGATGTTCGCGGCCTTGCCGCCCAGTTCCAGCGTGAGCTTCTTGCGGGTGCCGGCGACCGAGCGGGCGATGGCCCGGCCCACCTCGGTGGAGCCGGTGAACGCGACCTTGTCCACGCCCGGGTGCTCGACCAGCGCCCGGCCGGTGTCGCCGGCGCCGGTGACGATGTTGACCACGCCGGCGGGCAGGTCGGCCTGCTGGCAGATCTCGGCGAACAGCAGCGCGGTCAGCGGGGTGGTCTCGGCGGGCTTGAGCACGACCGTGTTGCCGGCGGCCAGCGCCGGGGCGATCTTCCACGCCAGCATGAGCAGCGGGAAGTTCCACGGGATGACCTGCGCCGCCACGCCGAGCGGCTTCGGGTCCGGGCCGAAGCCCGCGTGCGGAAGCTTGTCGGCCCAGCCGGCGTAGTAGAAGAAGTGCGCGGCGACCAGCGGCAGGTCGACGTCGCGGGACTCCTTGATCGGCTTGCCGTTGTCCAGCGACTCCAGCACCGCCAGCTCGCGCGAGCGTTCCTGAATGAGCCGGGCGATCCGGAACAGGTACTTGGCCCGGTCCCGGCCCGGCATCGGACCCCAGACCTTCTCGTACGCGGTCCGGGCGGCGCGCACGGCGCGGTCCACGTCGTCGGCGCCGGCCTCGGCGATCTCGGCCAGCACCTCCTCGGAGGCCGGGTTCACCGACTTGAAGCTGCCGCCGGAGGCCGGGTCGACGAACGCGCCGTCGACGAAGAGCCCGTACGAGGGCTTGATGTCCACCACCGAGCGGGACTCGGGGGCGGGTGCGTATTCGAACATCGCGTTCAGTCCAGGGTGAAGTAGTCGGGGCCGGCGTAGACGCCGGTCGTCAGCTTGGTGCGCTGCATGAGCAGGTCGTTGAGCAGGCTCGACGCGCCGAACCGGAACCAGTCCGGGCTCAGCCAGTCGGCGCCGACCGTCTCGTTGACCATGACCAGGTACTTGATCGCGTCCTTGGTGGTCTTGATGCCACCGGCCGGCTTGACGCCGACCTGACGCCCGGTGGCGGCGCGGAAGTCGCGGACCGCCTCCAGCATCACCAGCGTCACCGGCAGGGTGGCCGCGACCGGGACCTTGCCGGTGGAGGTCTTGATGAAGTCGCCGCCCGCGAGCATGGCGAGCCAGGACGCCCGCCGCACGTTGTCGTACGTGGCCAGCTCGCCGGTCTCCAGGATCACCTTGAGGTGGGCGTCCCCGCAGGCTTCCTTGGTGGCCACGATCTCGTCGTAGACCTCGGCGTAGCGCCCGGCCAGGAACGCGCCCCGGTTGATCACCATGTCGATCTCGTCCGCGCCGGCCTCGACCGCCGCCCGCACGTCGGCGAGCTTGATCTCCAGTGGGGCCTGACCGGACGGGAACGCGGTCGCCACGCTGGCCAGGTGCACGCCGCTGCCGCGCAGCACCTCGGCCACGTACGGGACCATCGACGGGTAGACGCAGACGGCGCCCACGTGCGGGCAGCTCGGGTCGGCCGGGTCGGGGCGCAGCGCCTTCGCGGCCAGCGCCCGCACCTTGCCGGGCGTGTCCGCGCCTTCCAGGGTGGTCAGGTCGACCATCCGGATCGCCAGGTCGATCGCCTCGGCCTTCGCCGTGGTCTTGATGGAGCGGGTGCCGAGCTGCGCCGCCCGCTGCTCCGCGCCGACCTGGTCCACGCCGGGCAGGCCGTGCAGGAAGGTCCGCAGAGCGGTCTCGGATCGTCCCAGCTCGGAGAGATCCGACCGGGCCGACGTCGTTGTCGCCGTCATGCCCCGAATAGTACGCACTCGCGAGTCCTGTGATCTTGGTCACGGTGAACGGGTTGCGAGCGTCGTACGTGAGCGGGGTCGCTGGTCGGGCCGCACCCACCGTGCGCCGGTCCACGGAGCGGTAGGTTGAGCGATCGTGGACGTAACCGTCATTGACCATCCGCTCGCCCAGACGCGGCTGACCGCCATGCGGGACGCCCGGACCGACTCGTCGTCGTTCCGGGCGGCGCTGCGCGAACTCACCACCATGCTGGTGTACGAGGCCGCGCGCTCCTTCCCGGTCGAGAAGTACTCGATCCAGACCCCGGTCACCGCCACCGAAGGCAGTCGGCTGGCGAACCCGCCGCTGCTGGTGCCGGTGCTGCGGGCCGGCCTCGGCATGGCCGACGCCGCGCTCGGCCTGCTGCCCGAGTCGTCGATGGGCTTCGTCGGCCTGGCCCGCGACGAGGAGACGTACGAGCCCCGCGCGTACATGGAGTCGCTGCCGCGCGACCTCAGCGGCCTGCCGGTGCTGGTGCTCGACCCGATGCTCGCCACCGGCGGCTCGCTGGAGCACTGCTGCCGGCTGCTCGCCGACCGCGGCTGCACCGACATCACCGTGCTCTGCGTGCTGGCCGCGCCGGTCGGCATCGAGCGGCTGGAGCGCTCCGGCCTGCCGTTGCGCCTGGTCACCGCCTCGATCGACGAGGGCCTGAACGACTCGAAGTTCATCGTCCCCGGCCTGGGTGACGCCGGCGACCGCCAGTTCGGCGGCATGCCCCGTTTCTGAGGCCGGTCCCGGTGCGGAGGGTCGGCCCTCCGCACCGGGAACCGGACTGCCCCGGCGAGTTGGTGCGCGGGGGTGCGGGGAGGCGCTAGCGTTCCGGGCCATGACTGGTGTTGCGCTCGCCGAAGAGCTGCTGCTCCTCGCGTACGACGACGAAACCGGCAAGGCCACCATGCCGCGGATCAGCCTTGACCTGGGCATGGCCGCGGCGGTGCTGGTCGAGCTGGCCCTGGCCGGACGGCTCGCGTACGCGGACGGGAACCTGGCGGTGATCGATCCGGCGCCGACCGGTGAGCCGATCGCCGACGCCGTACTCGCCAAGATCGCCGCGGAGACCCCGCATACACCCTCGTCCTGGGTGCAGCGGC
>NZ_JAGPXV010001206.1:0-437 GCF_018070405.1 Micromonospora sp. D75 | reverse complement strand
ACGGTGGCGCATTCCGCCAGAATCTCGTCCTTGGACTTGAAGCGCGGGCCTTCGGCCGTCGGTTTCATCATCCGATACCATTCCAGCCAGACCGCGCCGGGGATGCGGCCCTTGCGCGGGCAGAAATCCTTGCCATAGGGCGACGAGCTGTCGCCGATCCACTCGTCGACGTCGCGCACGTCGAGAATGGCGACGCCCGGCTTGCCGACAGCGCCAAGCATGGTCTTCGCGTCGATCAGGATCTCGCCCGCTTCAGGCACGATCGAGAACGAGGCCTTGGCGGGCGCCGGCACGTCCTTCGTCACCGGGAAGCCCGCGCCCGCCCAGGCGTCGAAGCCACCATGCAGCACCTTCACCTTGGGATAGCCAAGCATGGTGAGCAGGTAATAGCCTCGGCAGGACTGGCCGAAGCCGGAGTTCATCGACTGCTCGTAGAT
>NZ_JAGPXV010001205.1:0-438 GCF_018070405.1 Micromonospora sp. D75 | reverse complement strand
CGATCACGGCATCTGGGAGCGGCGCGGCCAGCCGCGGCACTATGTCTTCTCCAAGGTCATGACCTGGGTCGCGTTCGATCGCGGCATCAAAAGCGCCGAAACCTTTGGCTTCAAGGCGCCGCTGCTGCACTGGCGCGCGCTGCGCGAGGCCATTCACCGCGACGTCTGCAACAAGGGATTTGACGCGGAGGAGAATGCGTTCGTCGAATCCTACGGCTCCAAGCTGCTCGACGCCAGCGTGCTGCTGCTGCCGGCCGTGGGCTTCCTGCCGGCGCAGGACCCGCGCATCCGCGGCACCATTGCCGCCGTCGAAAAGCACCTGATGCGCGACGGCTTTGTCTTGCGCCACGATCCGCGCGAAGTCTCCGAAGAGCAGCAGCCGATCGAGGGCGCGTTTCTCGCCTGCAGCCTGTGGCTCGCCGATGCCCACGTGCTGGC
>NZ_JAGPXV010001204.1:0-438 GCF_018070405.1 Micromonospora sp. D75 | reverse complement strand
AGGTGGTGGTGGTCGACGACGGCTCGACCGACGGCACCGCCGACATCGTCGCGGCGCTGCGCCTGCCGAACGTGCGGGTCGTGCGCAAGCCCAACGGCGGCAAGCCGAGCGCGTTGAACACCGGCGTCGCGCTGGCCCGGCACGACCTGATCGTCATGGTCGACGGCGACACGATCTTCGAGCCGGACTCGGTCCGCCGGCTGGTCCAGCCGTTCGCCGACCCCCGGGTCGGCGTGGTCGCCGGCAACGTCAAGGTCGGCAACCGTCGCGGCCTGATCGCCAAGTGGCAGCACATCGAGTACGTCATCGGCTTCAACCTCGACCGCCGCCTCTACGAGACGCTGCGCTGCATGCCCACCGTCCCCGGCGCGATCGGCGCGTTCCGGCGGCAGGCGCTGGAGCAGGTGGGCGGCCTGACCGACGACACGCTCGCCGAGG
>NZ_JAGPXV010000138.1:0-10987 GCF_018070405.1 Micromonospora sp. D75 | reverse complement strand
CCCGTACACGGCGGCGCTGCTGTCGGCGGTGCCGGTGGCCGATCCCCGGGTCGAGCGGCAGCGCCGCCGCATCGTGCTCACCGGCGACATCCCCAGCCCGGTGGACCCGCCGAGCGGCTGCCGCTTCCGTACCCGATGCCCCCAGGCCCGCCCCGCGTGCGCCGAGACCGATCCGGCGCTGGCCGAGGTGGGTCCGGGCCACGAGGCCGCGTGCCTGTTCCCGCTAGACGGCGAGCGCGACGGCAGCCCGGGGGAGGAGGGCGGCGCGACGGACCGCGCCGACATCGCCGGCACGGCGTAGGCTCACCGCCGATGACGTTCACCACCCGGCCGACGTTGCGCGGCACGTTCGGCATGGTCTCGTCCACGCACTGGCTGGCCAGCCAGTCCGCGATGGGCGTGCTGGAGCGCGGCGGCAACGCGTTCGACGCCGCCGTGACCGCCGGGTTCGTGCTGCACGTCGTGGAGCCGCACCTCAACGGCCCGGCCGGCGAGGTGCCGGCGATCCTCGCCACCGCCGCCGATCCGGCGCCGCGGGTGCTGTGCGGCCAAGGTCCGGCCCCGGCCGCCGCCACCGTCGCGCACTTCCGGTCGCTGGGCCTGGACCTCGTGCCCGGCGCCGGCCCGCTCGCCGCCGTGGTGCCCGGCGCTGTCGACGCGTGGCTGCTGTTGCTGCGCGACCACGGCACCCGCACGCTCGCCGAGGTGCTGGAACCGGCGATCGGCTACGCCGCCGCCGGCCACCCGCTGGTCGGCGCCGCCGGGCAGACAGTCGCGCGGGTCCGGTCGCTGTTCACCGACCACTGGCCGACGTCCGCGCGGCTCTGGCTCCGCGACGGCCGCCCACCCGCGCCGGGGGAGATGATCACCAACCCGGCGTACGCGGACACGCTGCGCCGCCTCGTCCACGCGGGACGGGCCGCCGGTGCGGACCGGGAGGCGCAGATCGAGGCGGCCCGGCGCGCCTGGCGGGAGGGTTTCGTCGCCGAGGCGATCGACCGTTTCAGCCGGCTGCCGTTCCGCGACTCCAGCGGGCGCGCACACGCCGGGCTGGTCACCGGCGACGACCTGGCCGGGTTCTCGGCCACCTGGGAGGCGCCGGTCACGCTGGACTGGCGCGGGCACACGATCGCCAAGACCGGCTTCTGGGGGCAGGGCCCGGTGCTGCTGCAGACCCTGGCCGTCCTGGACGCGCTCGACGACCCGGCGGTCTACGATCCGTCCAGCTTGGACGGCATCCACGCGCAGGCCGAGGCGCTGAAGCTCGCGTTCGCCGACCGGGAGGCGTGGTACGGCGACACCGCCGTGCCAGGTTCCAGGCTGCTGTCGGCCGGCTACGCCCGTTCGCGGGCCGCGCTGATCGGCGACCGCGCCGACACGTCGCTGCGTCCCGGCAGCCCGGCGGGCAGCCCGCCCCGGCTGCCGTCGCACCTGCGGGCCGACGCGGACCGGCGGGCCGTCCCGCAGGACCCGAGCACCGGCGAACCGACGGTACGCGCCGACGGCGTGACCCGCGGCGACACCTGCCACGTCGACGTGGTGGACCGGTGGGGAAACATCATCTCCGCCACGCCCAGCGGCGGCTGGCTGCAGAGTTCACCCACCATTCCGGAGTTGGGTTTCCCGCTGGGCAGCCGGTTGCAGATGTGCTGGCTGGAGGAGGGGCTCGCCTCGACGCTGCGGCCGGGGCGGCGTCCGCGTACCACGCTCAGCCCGACGCTCGTGCTGCGCGACGGCGAGCCGGTGATGGCCTGCGGGACGCCCGGTGGCGACCAGCAGGACCAGTGGCAGCTGCTGTTCCTGCTGCGGCATCTGGCCGGCGGGCAGGACCTGCAGGAGGCGATCGACGCCCCCACGTGGCACACCACGAGCTTCCCGGCGTCGTTCTACCCGCGCGAGGTCGAGCCCGGCGTGCTGGTGCTGGAGGACCGGATCGACGCGGATGTGCTGGCCGGCCTGCGCGCAAGGGGCCACACCGTCCGGCTGTCCGACCCGTGGAGCCTGGGCCGCATGTGCGCGGTCACCCGCGACCCCCGCACCGGAGTCCTGTCCGCGGCGGCGAACCCCCGAGGCGCCCAGGGCTACGCCGCAGGCCGCTGACCCCTCCCGCGCCCCTCCCTTCCTCGTCGATCTTGCACTTGCGGCCCGGGCACAGCGGTCATAACGGGCGCTCCCGGGGCAGCAAGTGCAAGATCAACGGGGTGGAGGGCGGGGCAGCAGGGGTCAGTCGTTGATCCGGGTTATGTTGCGGATCTTGTTGGCGGCGTCCAGGGCGGCCACCTTGTACGCCTCGGCGAGGGTCGGGTAGTTGAACACCGCGTCCAGCAGGTAGTCGACGGTGCCGCCGCAGCCCATCACCGCCTGCCCGATGTGGACGATCTCGGTGGCGCCGGTGCCGAACACGTGCACGCCGAGCAGCCGTCCGTCCTCGGGTGAGACGAGCAGTTTCAGCATCCCGTACGAGTCGCCGACGATCTGCCCCCGGGCCAGTTCCCGGTAGCGGGCGATGCCCACCTCGAACGGAGTGGACGCCTCGGTCAGCTCCTCCTCGGTCTTCCCGACGAAGCTGATCTCCGGAATGGTGTAGATGCCGATCGGTTGCAGGTCGGACATGCCGCGTGCCGGTTCGCCGCAGGCGTGCTGGGCGGCCAGCCGGCCCTGCTCCATCGACGTGGACGCCAGCGCGGGGAAGCCGATCACGTCGCCGACCGCGTAGATGTTGTCGACGGCGGTGCGGTAGTTCGCGTCGACCGCGATCCGGCCGCGATGGTCGGCGGTGAGCCCGGCCGCGTCCAGCGCGAGGTCGTCGGTCTGTCCCTGCCGCCCGGCCGAGTACATCACCGTGTCCGCGACGATCTTCTTGCCGCTGCGCAGGACGCAGAGCGCTGCGGTGCGGTGCTTCTCGACGGCGGCCACCTCCTCGCCGAAGCGGAAGGTCACCGACAGGTCCCGCAGGTGGTACTTCAGCGACTCGACGATCTCCTCGTCGCAGAAGTCGAGCATCCGGGGGCGGCGCTCGACCACCGTCACCTTGGTGCCGAGCGCGGCGAACAGCGAGGCGTACTCCATGCCGATCACCCCGGCGCCGACCACGACCATGCTGCGCGGGACGGCCTGCAGGTTGATCACGCCGTCGGAGTCGACGATGGTCCGGTCGTCGAAGTCGACGCTGTCCGGTCGGGCCGGGCGGGTGCCGGCGGCGACGACCGCCTTGTCGAAGCTGATCCGGGTCTCCCGGCCGGAGCCGGCGTCCACCCAGACGGAGTGGGCGTCGGCGAACCGGCCGGTGCCGGTGATCAGCGCGACCTTGTTGCGGGCCAGCTGGTCGCGGATCACGTCGGTCTGCCTTGTGATCACGTGCTGGGTGCGGGCGGCCAGGTCGGCGACGGTGATGTCCTCCTTGACCCGGTAGCTGCTGCCGTAGAGGTCGCGCTGGCTCAGCCCGGTCAGGTAGAGGACCGCCTCGCGCAGCGTCTTCGAGGGCACGGTGCCGGTGTTGATGCACACTCCGCCGAGCATGTCGCGGCGATCGACGATGGCGACGCGGCGGCCCAGCTTGGCAGCGGCGATCGCCGCCTTCTGTCCACTCGGTCCGGAGCCCAGCACCAGCAGGTCGTAGTCATACACGAGCGCCAGCCTCGCAGGGTCTCGCAACCCGCGCCAGCGGCAGGGCTCCGCGCCGGGGGTGGAAACGCGGAGCCCTGCCGGGTCAGCGGCCCTGCAGGGAGCGGACGTTGTCGCCGAACGTCCAGCCCTTCGACCCGTCCCAGTTCACCGACCAGGTCATCAGGCCCTTGAGGCGGCCCTGGTAGGTGTTCCACGCCTGCGCCACCAGCGCCGGGCTCATGTACCCGCCGCCGGCGCCGACCTGCGCGGGCAGCCCGGGGACCTGCCGGTCCAGCGGTACGCGGATGGTGGTGCCCTGGATGACCAGGCCGGCGTCGAGGCAGTTGGTCTGCGCGACGAAACCGGCGACGGTGCCGGCCGGGTACGAGTCACCGGCGCAGCCGTACATCGAGCCGTTGTAGTACTGCATGTTGAGCCACCAGAGCCGCCCGTTGTCGGCGTACTTCTTGACGATCGGCAGGTACGCGCCCCAGATCGAGCCGTAGGTGACGCTGCCGCCGGTGACGTACGCGGTCTCCGGCGCCATGGTGAGCCCGAAGCCGGCCGGCATCTGGGCCAGCACCCCGTCGATGATCCGGATCAGGTTGGCCTGCGAGGGGGAGAGCTGGTTGATGTTCCCGCTGCCGGTGAGGCCGGTCTCGATGTCGATGTCGATGCCGTCGAAGTTGTGCCGCTTGAGGATCGGCACGACGGTGGCGACGAACCGGTCGGCGACGGCGCTGGAGCTGAGGTCGATGCCGGCGGTGGCGCCGCCGATGGACAGCAGCACGGTGAGTCCGGCGGCCTTGGCCTGGCACACCTGGGCGGGGGTGGGCACCTTGACGCCGGAGTCCATGCCGTCCTCCCAGAGCACGGTGCCGTCGGCGCGGATGACCGGGAACGCGGCGGTCACCACGTTGTAGCCGTGTCCGGTGATCCGGGAGTCGGTGATCGGGATCCAGCCGAGGCCGGGGTGTACGCCGTTGGCGGCGCCGTCCCAGTTCTCCCAGTAGCCCTGCAGCACCTTCCCGGTCGGCCGGGACCGCAGCGCGCAGGTGTCCCCGCCCGGGGTGGTCGGGCTGGACGACACCGTGGGCGTGGGGGTAGGCGTCCGGGTCGGGGAAGGGGAGGTGGAGGCGGAAGGGGACGGCGACGGCGGGCGGGTGGTGGGGCTCGGCGACGGCGTGCCGCCGGTGCAGGCGCCGAGGTCGGTCCAGAGCGCCGGTACGGCGGCCGGGTTCCAGCCCGCGCCGGCCGGCGGGGTGTGTGTGACGAGCGCCTGGTACAGCCGGCCGCCGTAGGTCGCCCGGCTGCCGGCGGTCCAGGTGACGCCCTCGGCCCAGGCCGGCGCGTCACACGCGACGAGCGCGCCGACGGCGCCGGTCGTGGTGGCGGCGGTGGCGGGCAGGGCGGCGGTGGCGGCGAGCAGCGCGACGCCACCGAGCAGTGCGGTCATCCCGCGTCCGAGTCGCATTGACATACCTCCTCATCGATGCGCCGGAGGTTATCAGTTAACTTTGTTAAGTGTAAATGCGCAGTACGCTGTCACCGCTTGGTTCACGGCGTGAACGCAGACGAACGCAGGTCGCCGTGGGCGGCCGGGAAGGGACGGCGGCGGACGTGGACGCCAGACGCACCACGGTGCGCGACATGCGCCGGGCCAACCGGTCGGTGCTGCTGACCCGGATCTGGCTGGACGGTCCGCTCAGCCGGCACGAGCTGGGTCAGTCCACGGCGCTCAGCCTGGCCAGCGTCAGCAACCTGGTCGGCGAGATGATCAACGAGGGCCTGGTCGAGGAGGCCGGCTCGGTCGAGTCCGACGGCGGCCGTCCCCGCGTGCTGCTGCGCGTCGCGCCCGGCTACGGCTACCTGGTCGGCGCCGACGTCGGCGAAACCCGCGTCCAGGTCGAGCTGTTCGACCTGAGCATGACCGCGCTGGCCAAGGCCGAGTACCCGATCGCCGCGACCGGGCCCGACCCCGAGCGGGTCGCCGCCCACCTGCGGCACGGCCTCGCCGCGGTGACCGAACAGGCGGGCGTCGACCCGGCCGCGGTGCTCGGCTTCGGCGTCGCCGTCGCCGGCACGGTCGAGCGCACCGCCGACGCCGTGGTGCACGCCCAGACACTCGGCTGGGACGGCGTCCCGCTCGGCGCGATGCTGCGCGCCGACGTGCCGGTGCACGTGGACAACGGCGCGAAGACGCTCGGCCAGGCCGAGATGTGGTTCGGCGCCGGCCGCGGCGTCCGGCACGCGGTGGTCGCGCTGGTCGGCTCCGGCGTCGGCGCGAGCGTGGTCGCCGACGGCGTCGGATACCGCGGCGCGCACAGCAGCGCCGGGGAGTGGGGCCACACCACCATCGTGTACGGGGGCCGCCGCTGCCGCTGCGGCAACCTCGGCTGCCTGGAGGCGTACGTCGGCGCGGAGGCGGTGCTGGACCGGTTCCGCCAGGCCAACCGGGGCCGCCCGGCGCCGGGCGCGGACGAGGAGACCGCCTTCGGTGAGCTGCTGCGCTCCACCAGCGGCACCGCCGCGAAGGTGATCGACGAGACGGTCGGCTACCTGGGCGCCGGGGTGGCGAACCTGGTGAACCTGTTCAACCCGGAGCGGGTGGTGCTCGGCGGCTGGGCCGGGCTGGCCCTGGGCGAGCGGCACCTGCCCGCGATCCGTGCGGCCACCGCGCGGCACGCGCTGCGCCAGCCGTACGCGCAGACCTCGATCGAGCTGTGCCGGCTCGGACCGGACGCGGTCGCGATGGGCGCGGCCACCCTGCCGATGACCCGGCTGCTGCGCGACGGCGGCGTGCCCCGCGACCCGGCCGCCCGCCCGTCCCCGGCGTGGGGGCCGGCCCGCCGTCACTGACCGGCCCGGCCCCCACACCGCGCGCCGTCAGCGCCGGCCGCGTACCCGCCGCACGGTGTCCCGGTACCACAGCGCGCTGCGCTTGGGGATGCGGCGCTGCGTGTCGTAGTCGACCCGGACGATGCCGAACCGCTTGTCGTATCCGTACGCCCACTCGAAGTTGTCCAGCAGCGACCAGGCGAAGTAGCCGCGCACGTCGGCCCCGGCCGCCCGGGCCCGGGCCACCGCCCGCAGGTGCTCGGCGAGGTAGCCGACCCGGTCGTCGTCGGCGACGAACCCGTCTGCGTCCGGCTCGTCGTCGAACGCCGCGCCGTTCTCGGTGATCACCATGGGCGTGCCCGGGTAGTCGCGGTGCAGCCGCACCAGCAGGTCGGTGAAGGACTCCGGCACGATCTCCCAGTCCATCGCGGTACGCGGCAGGTCACGCCGGACCACCCGGCGTACCGGCTTGCCGTCGTCGTCGCGGTCGCGGCCCTGCTCGTCCACGCCGGAGTGCAGCTGCCCGAAGTAGAAGTTCACGCCGAGCACGTCGATCGGGGTGGCGATGACGTCCAGGTCGCCGTCCTCCACCGGAATCCGCACGCCCTCGGCGGCCAGGTCCGCGATCACGTCCTGCGGGTACTCCCCGCGCAGCACCGGGTCCAGGTAGAGCCGGTTGCCCAGCCCGTCGGCGGCCCGCGCCGCGTCCCGGTCGGCGGCGCTGTCGGTCGCCGGGTCGGCGGTGGCCAGGTTCAGCGTGAGGCCCAGCTCGATCGGCGCCGAGGCCGCCTCGCGCAGCCGCCGCGACGCCTGCCCGTGCCCGAGCAGCAGGTGGTGCGCCGCGGCGATGCCGTCACCCAGGTTCCGCCGGCCGGGGGCATGGTCGCCGTAGGCGTACCCGAGCATCGCCGAGCACCACGGCTCGTTGAGCGTGGTCCAGGTGCGGACCCGGTCGCCGAGCGCGGCGAAGACCAGCTCGGCGTAGTCGGCGAACCGGTACGCGGTGTCCCGGTTCGGCCAGCCGCCCGCGTCCTCCAGCTCCTGCGGCAGGTCCCAGTGGTACAGCGTCACCCACGGCTCGACGTCGCGGCCGAGCAGCTCGTCCACCAGCCGGTCGTAGAAGGCCAGCCCAGCCACGTTCGCCGGGCCGCGCCCGCCCGGCTGCACCCGCGGCCAGGCCACCGAGAACCGGTACGTGTCCAGCCCCAGGTCGGCGATGAGCGCGACGTCCTGCGGCATCCGGTGGTAGTGGTCGCAGGCCACGTCGCCGTGATCGCCGTTCGCCACCGCGCCCGGCACCCGGCAGAACGTGTCCCAGATGGACGGCGTGCGGCCGTCGGAGGCCACCGCGCCCTCGATCTGGTACGACGACGTCGCCACCCCCCACCGGAAGGTCGGCGGCAGCGTGTCGATCGGATCCGGACCGGCGACTGACGACGGGCGGGTGAGGTCGGTGTCCATGGCTCTCCTCGCGGGTAGCGGGTGGTGGTGTCGGGCGGGTCAGCGGGACAGGGGCGCGACGGCCGGGTGCAGCCGGCACGCGACGGCCCGCGCCGGGTCGTCGACGTACGGCGCGCCGAGCACCGGCACCTGCTCGCCGCACCCGTCGAACGCCTTCGGGCAGCGGGGGTGGAACGCGCAGCCGGACGGCATGGCGCGCAGGTCCGGCGGGGAGCCGGGGATGCCGGTCAGCTCCCGGCGCGGACCGTGCAGCGCCGGGAACGAGTGCAGCAACCCCTCGGTGTACGGGTGCAGCGGCTCGGCGTACAGCCGGGCGGCGGGCGCCTCCTCGACGATCCGGCCGCCGTACATGATCGCGATCCGGTCGGAGAACTCGACAAGCAGCGACAGGTCGTGGGTGATGAACAGCACCGCGAAGCCGAGGCGTTCGCGCAGCTCGGCGAGCTGGCCGAGGATCTGCCGCTGCATCACCACGTCCAGCGCGGTGGTCGGCTCGTCCATGATGACCACCTGCGGCTCCAGCGCCAGCGCCATCGCGATCATGACGCGTTGCCGCATGCCGCCGGAGAGCTGGTGCGGGTAGCTGTCCAGCCGGTCGGCGGAGATGCCGACCAGGCGCAGCAGCTCCTTCGCCCGGGCCAGCCGGCTCGCCGCCGTGCTCTTCGGCTCGTGGGCCCGGATCACGTCGAGCAGCTGGGTGGAGACCTTGTGCACCGGGTTCAGCGAGTTCATCGCGCCCTGGAACACGATCGACGTCTCCGCCCAGCGGAACTCGCGCAGCTTCGCCGGGCTGAGCGTGAGCACGTCGACCGGCGGGCCGTCGGCCGGGTGGTAGATGACCTGGCCGCCGCTGACCACGCCGGGCGGGGGCAGCAGCCGAGTCAGCCCGTAGGCCAGGGTGGACTTGCCGCTGCCGCTCTCCCCGGCCAGCCCGAGCACCTCGCCGCGGTGCAGTGTCAGGTCGACGTCGCGGACCGCGCGGACCGCGTCCGCGCCGACGCCGTAGTCGACGCACAGCCCGCGGATCTGGAGCACCTGGTCGCTCATGAGGTCGCGTCCTCTCGGGTGGGGTCCGCCGGCCGCCGCATCGGGACCGGCGCCGGATTCGGCGCGAGCACCGGGGTGAACCCGACGCGCATCGTGACGGTCCGACCGTCGGCGGTCCGGATCCGGGTCCGGCCGCCGGTGCGCAGCCGGGGGCTGACGAACTCGTCGATGCCGAAGTTGATCAGCGCGAGCGCGGTGCCGAGCAGCGCGATGGCCAGCCCGGCCGGCACGAACCACCACCAGGCGCCCTGCGCGAGGGCCTGCTGTCCCTGCGCCCAGAACAGGATCGTGCCCCAGTTCCACGACGAGACCGACGAGACGCCGATGAACGCGAGGGTGATCTCCGACATGACCGCGAAGATGACGGTGCCGACGAAGCCGGAGGCGATGATCGCGGTCAGGTTGGGCAGGATCTCGAAGCCGATGATCCGCCAGGTCCGCTCGCCGGTGGCCCGCGCCGCCTCGACGTAGTCGCGGCGGCGTAACGACAGCGTCTGGGCGCGCAGCACCCGGGCGCCCCAGGCCCACGACGTGAGGCCGATGATGAGCGCCACGAGCGTGTCGCTGGCCTGGTCGACAAGGGACGTGACGATGATGATCAGCGGCAGCGCCGGGATCACCAGGAACACGTTCGACACCGCCGACAGGCCCTCGTCGGCCGCGCCGCCCAGGTAACCGGCTGTCACGCCGATCAGGATGGACAGGATCGTGGCGAGCACGCCGGCGGTCAGGCCCACCACCATCACGCTGCGCGCGCCGACCAGGATCTGGCTGAAGATGTCCTGCCCGAGGTGGGTGGTGCCGAACCAGTGCCGGGCCGAGGGGGCCTGCAGCACGTCGGCGCTGCGCGCGTCCGGGTCGTACGGCGCGATCCACGGTCCGATCACCGCCAGGAGCACGTACACCCCGAGGACGGCCAGGCCGGTCGCGGCCTTGCCGTTGGCGACGAAGCGGAACCGGCGGCGGCGGGCCCGGGCCGAGGGCTGCGCCATCGCGCCCTGGCCGGGGATGACCTGCTCGATGCTGGACGGGGAGAGTGTCATCGCTCAGCTCTTTCGGGTCCGCGGGTCGAGGAGCAGGTACGCCACGTCGGCGAGCAGGTTCGCCACCAGCACCGAGATCGTGATGATCAGGAAGATGCCCTGCATGAGCGGGTAGTCCTTCGAGCCGACGGCCTGGAAGAGCTGGAACCCCAGACCCGGGTACGAGAAGACGATCTCCACGAGCAGCGTGCCGCCGACGATGAAACCGAGCGACAGCGCGAACCCGGACACGTTGGGCAGCAACGCGTTGCGGGCGGCGTAGCTGAGGGCCACCCGGCGCTCGGAGAGCCCCTTGGCGTGCGCGACGGTGATGTAGTCCTCGCTGGCGACGGTCACCATCATGTTGCGCATGCTGAGGATCCAGCCGCTCATCGACGACACCAGGATGGTCGCCGCGGGCAGGATGCTGTGCTGGATCGCGCTCGGGATGAAGTACGCGTCGAACGCCGGCACCAGGCCCGGCTCGTAGCCGCCGGAGGACGGGAAGAAGCTGCCCGGCCCGGCGAACAACGCGATCGCGACCAGGCCCAGCCAGAAGTACGGGATCGAGGACAGGAACGTGGTGGCCGGCAGCAGCCCGTCGATCCAGGAGCCGCGCCGCCAGCCCGCGCCGACGCCGAGCGCGGTGCCGAGCAGGAAACTCACGATCGTGGTGACGCCGACCAGGCCCACCGTCCACGGCAGGCTGCTGCCGATCACCTCCGACACCGGCGCGGGGAAGAACGTGAACGACAGTCCCAGGTCGCCGCGCAGCAGCTGTCCCCAGTAGGCGACGTACTGCTCCCACAGCGAGCGGTCGGAGTCCAGCCCGAACAGCACCCGCAGCGACGCGATCGCGTCGGCGCTGATCCGGCCCTGGTTGCGGGAGATCAGCGACTGGACCGGGTCGCCCGGCACCATCCGCGGGATGAAGAAGTTCAGCGTGATCGCCGCCCAGGCGGTGAACAGGTAGAAGGCCACCCGTTGCAGCAGGAACCTCACCGGGCCGTCTC
>NZ_JAGPXV010001203.1:0-440 GCF_018070405.1 Micromonospora sp. D75 | reverse complement strand
CCACGCCGCCGCCGCGCGCGGGCCGGGCCCCCACCGGCCGGGCGGCGGGCGGGAACCGCGCCGGGACGTCCAGCAACGCGGCCACGTCGTCGGCGAAGTCGTCGAGCCCCCTGGTGGCGTCAACGGGTGCGGTGTCGGTCTCGCCGTAGCCGCGCAGGTCGGGGGCGACCACCCGGAGCGTGTCCGGCAGCCGGGCGAGCAGCGGTTCCCAGAAGGCGGAGGAGGAGACGTTGCCGTGCACCAGCAGGACCGGTACGCCGTCCGGCGGACCGGCCACGCGGACCGCCTGGGTGATGCCGTTGGCCTGGACCGTGAGCCGTGCGCTGCGCATCCGCGCATGCTGGCACGCCCGCCCGCCCCCGGTCCATGTCCCCCACCCCCACACCGCCCCACCCGTCCATGGCGCGCACCCCCGCCCCGCCCCCGCGTAGTTCATTCAT
>NZ_JAGPXV010001202.1:0-440 GCF_018070405.1 Micromonospora sp. D75 | reverse complement strand
ACCTCGGTCAGCCTGGCCGTCCGCGACGTGCACCTGGCCTTCGGCGCGCACCGGGTGCTGCGCGGCGCGGACCTGGACGTGGCGCGCGGCGGCGCCGCGTGCGTGATCGGCCCGTCCGGCTCCGGCAAGTCGACGCTGCTGCGCACCATCAACCGGCTGATCGAGCCGGACCGGGGCGACGTGCTGCTGGACGGCCGCAGCGTGCTGCGCGACGACCCGGACGCGCTGCGCCAGCGCATCGGCATGGTGTTCCAGCAGTTCAACCTCTTCCCGCACCTGAGCGTGCTGCGCAACATCACGCTGGCGCTGCGCAAGCTGAAGAAGCTCGACGAGGACGAGGCGGTGGCGCTCGCCCGCGCCCAGCTCGACCTGGTCGGCCTGGCCGGCAAGGCCGACGCGCGGCCGGCGCAGCTCTCCGGCGGGCAGCAGCAGCGCGTCGC
>NZ_JAGPXV010000137.1:0-11023 GCF_018070405.1 Micromonospora sp. D75 | reverse complement strand
GCGCCGACGAGCTTGCCCTGGTTCTCGGTCAGGCCCCAGCGCTGGAACGTGTCGGGGCTGCGCCGCAGCGTGGCGAGCACGTCCTCGCCGTAGACCTCGGACAGTGGCTTCTTGGTGTCCACGCCGGCCGGGCTGGTGTTCCAGGCGGTGCGGAACTTCTGCTTGTCCTCCGGCGTGCCGGTGCGAACCGGGAAGCGCCCCTCGGGGGACATGCCGAACCAGCGCGGGTAGCCGTCGGAGAGCATGTACTCCACGAACGACTTCGCCGGGTCGGCCGCGCCGTCGAGTACCGACCAGGAGCTGACCTCGCCGTACTGGGCGGGCTCGGTGCCGTTCGGGCCCTTGATCGCGGTGACGAACCCGCTGTTCTTGGCCAGCCACGCCGGGTCGGACTTGCACTGCGGGCAGGTGGGACGGGCGTCGGCGCGCAGCCCGGCCAGCTCGTCGAGGATGAACGGCGACCAGATCAGCATGGCCGCCTTGCCGGCGAAGTAGGTGGCCCGGGTGGTGTCGACGTCCTGGGCGCCCTTGACCGAGTTGTTGCGCATCAGGTCGCCGTAGAAGCGGAACGCCTCGACGCACTCGGGGGAGTCGAGAACGACCTTGCCGGAGTCGTCGGTGAGCCGGCAGTTGTTCGCCAGCGCCAGGTGCTCGAACGTCTGCTGGGTGAACACGTCACCGGGGGCGGTCGCCGCGGTGATGCCGGCGACGCCGCCGGTGTTCAGCTTCGCCGCGGCGGCGGCGATCCTCTCGTACGTGTCGGGCGCCGGCAGGCCGGCGGCGTCGAACAGGTCCTTGCGGTAGACGAGCAGCTGGCCCCACCCGTCGCTCGGTACGGCGAGCTGCGTGCCGCCGTCGCTGGTGAGTTCCAGCGCGCGTGGGGTGAACGTGTCCCGGCCGAGCCGCTCGACGACGGCGCCGTTGGCGTCGGCGTCCACCAGCTCGTTGGCGGACAGCGTGCGCACCCCGGCGAGCGAGACGGAGCCGACCACGTCGGGCAGGTCGCCGGCGGCGGCGCTGGAGGCGATCAGGGACGGGAACTGGTCCTCGTTGACGGTGACGAGGTTGACCTTGACGCCGGTCCTGGCGGTGTAGTCGGCGATGATCGCCTTGGTGGCGGCGACCCGGTCCGCCACGTCTTCCAGGCTCCAGACGGTGATCCGGGAACTGTCGGATTTCTGCCCGTCGTCGCTGCATGCGGCCACGCCGGTCCCGGCCAGTGCCAGGATCAGGCTGATTGCGAGCCGCCGTGTGGAGGGTGATGACATCGGTGGCACTCCTCTCGAAAGAGTACGGCCTGCCGCTAATACCCATCGATTCGTCAATGTAATCACATATGCCCATTTTTTGGGTTAGAATCGAGGCCGGCACTTTCTTCGGAGCGACGCCATGAGCAACTGGGTTGTCTCTCTGGCCGGGCCCCGGCACGTACGCCTGGAGCCCTGCCCCGCGGACCGGCTCGGTCCGGGCCAGGTCCGCGTCCGCACCCACTACTCGGGCATCTCCGCCGGCACCGAGCTGACGCTCTACCGGGGCAGCAACCCGCGACTGCGCAAGGACTGGGACGCCGGCGCCCGCATGTTCGTGCCCCGCCAGGCCGGGTCCGCGTACCCGGTGGTGGGTTTCGGTTACGAGGAGGTCGGCGAGATCGTCGAGGTCGCCCCCGACGTCGCCGGGCGGCGGCCGGGCCAGCTCGTCTGGGGCATCTGGGGGCACCGCGCCGAAGCGGTGCTGCCCGCGGCGGCGGCGCATCCGCTGCCGCCCGGCATCGACCCGCTCGCCGCCGTCTTCGCCCGCCCGGGCGCCATCGCGCTGACCGCGGTCCTTGCCGGTGACCTGCACCTGGGCGACTGGGTGGGCGTCTTCGGGCAGGGCGTGATCGGGCTGCTCGGCACGCGCCTCGCGGTGCTCTCCGGCGCCCGCGTGGTCGCCGTCGACCGGATGCCCGGGCGGCTCGCGCACGCCACCGGGCTCGGCGCCCGCCGGACGGTCGACGCCGCCGCCGAGTCGCCCGCCGCCGCGCTGCGCGCCGAGAGCGGCGGCCGGGGCGCCGACGTGTGCCTGGAGCTGTCCGGGTCGTACCCGGCGCTGCACGAGGCGATCCGGGCCACCGCCCACGCCGGCCGCGTCGTCGCGGCCGGCTTCTACCAGGGGTACGCCCACGGGCTGGAACTCGGCGAGGAGTTCCACCACAACCGGATCCAGCTGGTGGCCGCCCAGGTCTCCGGGCCGGACCCGGCGCCCGGTACGGCCGGCCGGTGGTCCGGGACCCGGATCGCGGACACGTTCATGGACCTGGTGGCCGAGGGCAGCGTCGACCCGCTGCCGCTGGTGAGCCACGTCGTCGACGCGGGCGCGGTGGCCGACGCGCTGGCGTTGCTCGACCGCGGTGACGGTGACGTCCTCCAAGTGGTGCTGAGGTTCTGATGGACATTCCGCTCGCCTGCCAGGAGCAGCTGCTCCCCGGCGCCGACCTGATCGGGAAGTACGCCCTCGCCGTCTCCCTCGGCTACCAGGGCATCGAGCTGCGCGGCCGGGGTGACCTCGCGCTGGCCGGGCGGCTGCCGGAGCTGCGCCGCGCCCGCGCCGCCGGCGTGGTCATGCCGACCGTCTGCGTCGAGATGGACCACTTCGTCGGCGACTTCGACCCGGGCCGCTCCCGCGACGCGGTGGACAACCTGCGCTCGCAGCTCTCGGTGATCGCCGAGCTGGGCGGCGTCGGCGCGATGACCCCTGCCGCGTGGGGCATGTTCTCCCGCCGGCTGCCCCCGTTCGAACCACCACGCTCGGCCGACGACGACCGGCGGGTGCTCGTCGACGCCCTGGGCGAGCTGGCCGGGCACGCCCGCGCCGAAGGGGTCACCGTGTTCCTGGAACCGCTCAACCGGTACGAGGACCACATGGTCAACCGGCTCGACCAGGCCGTCGAGCTGTGCCGCGCGGTCGGCTCACCGGCGCTGCGGGTGGCCGCCGACACGTACCACATGAACATCGAGGAGGACGACCCGCACGCCGCGCTGCGCGCCGCCGCGCCGTACCTCGGGCACGTGCAGGTCAGCGACTCCAACCGGCACCAGCCCGGCGCGGGGCACCTGGACTGGGCGGCGCTGCTGGCCACGCTGGACGCGATCGGCTACACCGGCTGGCTCGCGCTGGAGTGCCGGCCGCGCGGCGAGCCGGTCGCCGCGCTGCGCCAGGCCGCCACCGCGCTGGCCCAGGCCCGTCCCCGGCGGGCCGCCGCATGACGCTGACCACCGGGGTACGCGCCGACGCCGACCGTCACGCCCGGCTGCGCCGCCTCGCGCTGGCCACCCTGGACGCCAACTGGGAACACGACCACACGGTGCCCTCCCGCACGCTCTACCCGCACCAGTGGAGCTGGGACTCGGCGTTCATCGCGATCGGCCTGGCACACGTCCGTCCCGACCGGGCCTGGCGGGAGCTGCGGACGCTGTTCGCCGCGCAGTGGATCGACGGGCGGGTGCCGCACATCGTGTTCAACCCCGCCTCCCGTGCCGGGCCGTACTTCCCCGGGCCCCAGTTCTGGGACTCGGCCCGCGCCGACGGCGCCCCGGCCCGCGCCACCTCCGGCATAGTCCAGCCGCCGGTGCACGCCCCGGCCGCCTGGCTGGTGCACCGCCGCGCCTCCTCCGAGGCGTCGGTGGCCGCGCTGCGCCGGCTCTACCCGAGGCTCGTCGCGCAGCAGCGCTACCTGACCGGTCGGCGCGACGCGGGCGGCGGCGGCCTGGCGTCGATCGTGCACCCGTGGGAGTCCGGCCTGGACAACAGCCCGGCCTGGGACGCGCCGCTGGCCGGGGTGCCCGCGGACGAGGCGGTGATGCGCGCGTACCGTCGGCACGACACCGCGCACGCCGACGCCGCGCAGCGCCCCACCGACCTGGACTACGCGCGCTACGTCGCGCTGGTGGAGTCGTACCGGGCCGGCCGCTACCGGGACGAGGGGCTGCTCGGGCGGCACCCGTTCCTGGTGGAGTGCCCGCTGGTGAACGCCGCGCTCGGCGTCTCCGAGTACGCCCTCGCGCGTATCGCCTCGGTGATCGGCGCCGACCCGGGGCCGCACCGGGACCGGGGGGCCCGGATCACCGAGGCGATGGTCACCCGGCTCTGGGACCCGGTCACCGGCACGTTCCGTCCCCGCGACGTGCGCGCCGATCGCCTCGTGCCGGCCCGTACCGTGCTCGGGCTGATGCCGCTGGCGCTGCCCGAGCTGCCCGCCGCGCAGGTGTCGGCGGTGCTGGCCGAGGCGTGCTCGCCGCGTTTCGGGCTGGCCGCCCGGATGGACCGGCCGCTGCCCACGTACGACCGCACCGCCCCGGACTTCGAGCCGCTGCGCTACTGGCGCGGGCCGAGCTGGATCAACACCGGCTGGCTGCTCTGGCAGGGTCTGCGTACCCACCGACGGGCCGACCTGGCCGCCGGACTGCGCGAGTCGCTGCTCGACCTGGTCGACCGGGCCGGCTGCCACGAGTACTTCCACCCGGACACCGGCGCCGGACTCGGCTCACCGGCGTTCAGCTGGACCGCCGCGCTGGTGCTGGACGCGCTCGCCCAGGAGTGACACCGGTGGGCGCCGGGTGGACCGACGCGGGCCGGCCAGGCTCAGGCGACGCGGACGCGCAGGGCCGCCATCGGGGCGTCGTCGATCGCGTAGCCGAGCGCGTCGACCACCTCGACCACGCCGCTGACCTGCCGGGCCAGCCGCACCGCGAGCTGCGCCGTGGAGCGTCGCTCCACCTGCCCGGTCAGCGTCACCACACCCCGCTGCACCGTCACGTCGACCACGCCGTCGCGGACGCCGAGGCTGCGCCACAGCACCTCCTCGACCACGTCGCGCCGGATGCCGGCGTCCGGGCGCAGGTGCACCTTGAGCAGGTCACCGCGGGTGACGATGCCGACCAGACGGCCGAGGTCGTCGACCACCGGCAGCCGCTTCACGCCGCGCGTGTCCATCAGCCGGGCCGCCTCCACGATCGTGGCGTCCGGGGTGATCGTGACCGGCGGAGCGGTCATCAGGTCGGCGGCGAGCGTCGCACCGGCCTTCGCCTGCGCCTCGCGGCGGTGCCGGTCGGGCAGGATCCGCCGCTCCCGGGGCTGCCCCAGCAGCTCCACCTTGTACATCAGGTCCGCCTCGGACACCACGCCGAGCACCCGCCGGGTCTCGTCCACCACCGGCGCCGCCGTGACGTGCCGGTCGGTCAGCACGTCGACGATCTCCCGGTACGCCGTGCCCTCCCGTACCGACGCCACGTCCCTGGTCATCACGTCCTGCACCTGCCACGTACGCATGGCGAACCTCCCTGTGTCCGCCCCCGACGCTAGGCGGCGGCGACGGGGGAGGAGCAGGGGCGCAATGACCAGGTCAGGGGGCCGGAGGTCCCGAATCACCCAGCCGCTACCGGCTCGGCGACCTCGTCCAGGGGCGGCTCGGCGGTCAGCAGGGCGGCCGGCACCGGCTCGACCGCCACCCGGCAGTCGTGGAACGTCGGCGCCTCGCCCAGGTCGGTGTCGCGGACGCCGGTGACCGCGTTGACGGTGGAACGCCCCGGGCTGCGCCGCGCCCAGTACGCCTTGTACGTGAACGCGCACCCCGGCCGGGTCGCCTCGTCCACCGCCACCGCGGCGAGGAACGCGCCCCGGTCGTTGTGCACGCGCACCGCGTCGCCGTCGGCGAGCCCGCGTGCCGCCGCGTCGGCCGGGTGCAGGTGCAGCCGCGGCGGCCCGGCCCGGCGGGTGTGCCAGGGCAGCGACGCGAACGTGGAGTTCATCAGGTAGCGGTTGGCCGGGGTGAGCAGCGTCAGCGGGAACCGGCGGGCCAGTTCCGGGTCGGCAGCCTCGGCCGGTGGCGTGTACCCGGGCAGCGGGTCCACCCCGAGCGCGGCGAGCGCCGGGTCGTGCAGCCGGGCCCGCCCGTCCGGGGTGGGGAAACCACCAGCGGCGTACGGCGCGGACCCGACCGGCACGCCGGTGAGCCGGGCGTACGTGCGTTCGCGCAGTTCCTCGAACGTGATCGGCGCGCCGGCCAGCAACTGCCCGGCCAGGTCCTCGTCGCTGTCCGAGAACGCCGGATGGTCCACGCCCAGCGCGGCGGCGATCCGCCGGAAGATCTCGGTGTTCGGCAGCGCCTCGCCCGGCGCGCGGGTGACCGGCAGATTCAGCGTCGTGTAGTGGTGCCCGTAGGACGTCTGCAGGTCCAGGTGCTCGGGCTGCATGGTCGCCGGGAGCACCACGTCGGCGTAGTCGCAGGTGTCGGTCCAGCGCTGCTCCAGCACCACTGTGAACAGGTCGGCGCGGCCCAGCCCGGTGAGCAGCCGGGCCTGGTCCGGCGCGGTCGCCGCCGGGTTGGCGTTGAACACCACGAGCGAGGTGACCGGCGGGTCGGCCTCCCCGGTGAGCACGGTGGCCAGCCGGCTCATGTTCAACGTCCGGGCCGGTGGGGCCGGCATGCCGGCCGGCCGGATCACCGGGCCGTTGTCGATGCGGTGGTGGCCGCTGGTGGTCACCAGCGCCCCGCCGCCGGGGTACCGGAAGTCGCCGGTGACCAGCGGCAACGCGCAGATGGCCCGGATCGCCTGCCCGGCGCCGTGGTGCCGTTGCAGGCCCAGCCCGACGCGGATCGCGGTGGGCCGGGTGGTGGCGATCCGCTCGCCGAGGCGGCGTACCACCTCGGGCGGCAGGCCGCACTCGGCGGCGGCCCGCTCCACCGGCCAGTCGTCGAGCCGGGCGGCCAGTTCCGGCCAGCCGGTGGTGTGCGCGGCCAGCCACGCCTCGTCGGCCGCCCCGGCGTCGCGGACGTGGCGCATCAGCCCGAGCGCGAGCGCCGCGTCGGTGCCGGGTAGCGGCGCGACGTGCTCGTCGCTGCGGGCCGCCGTGTCGGTGCGCAGCGGGTCGATCGTCACCACGTACGCGCCGCGCTCGCGGGCCTGCTGCACGAACGGCCACAGGTGCAGGTTGGTGACCAGCGGGTTGGCGCCCCAGAGGACGATCAGCTCCGCCTCGACGATCGACTCCGGTTCGAAGCCGACCGAGGCGCCGTACAGCGAGCGCAGCGCCGCCCGCGCCGCCGCCGTGCAGATGGTGGTGTCCAGCCGGGACGCGCCCAGGTGGGCGAAGAGCCGGGGTCCCATGGTCCAGCCCTGGACCAGGCCCATCGTGCCGGCGAAGTAGTAGGGCAGCACCGACTCCGGGCCGTGGAGTTCGATGCTCGCGCGCAGTCCGGCGGCCACCCGCTCGACTGCCTCGTCCCAGCTCGCCGGCCGGTACGCGACCCGTCCCGCGCCCTTCGGGCCGGTGCGGACCCAGGGCGTGGTGAGCCGGTCCGGCCCGTTCACCGCGTCCAGGTAGCGGTTCACCTTGCCGCAGAGCGCGCCCCTGGTGAACGGGTGGTCACGGTCGCCGCGCAGCCCGACCGCGACGCCGTCGGAGACGGTGAGCTGCCAGACGCAGGTGTCGGGGCAGTCCAGCGGGCAGGCGCCGGGGTGGGTGGTGACGGGGGCCATGGGCCGGATGTTACTCCCGGTTCGTGGTGCGGCAGCCACTCGTGGTGACCGGCCGCGGGCCGGGGCGTTTGGCCGGGGTGGGGGCGGGTACCCGCCGGGGCCGACCGGTGCGGGCGTGGTGCCCGCCGGCGGCGAGGGGAGGGGTGGGATGCGGTTCCCCCTGTTCGTCGAGGCGGTGGCGCGGCGGTCCGAGTTGCCGTCCGACGAGGCCGCGACCATCTCCCGGGCGGTGTTGCAGACCCTCGCCGAGCGGGTCACCGCGGACGAGACGGCCGACCTGGCGGCGCAGTTGCCGGACGACGTCGGCGGCTATCTGGAGCCGGGTGGGATCGCCGTGACCGGCGGCGCGGTGGACTTCCTGTACCGGGTGGCCGAGCGTGCGGCGGTGGATCCGGCGGTCGCCGAGGTGGGCGCGGTGGCGGTGCTCGCCACGCTGCGCGACACGGTGACGGTGGGGGAGTTCCAGGACCTCGTCGCGCAGCTTCCGAAGGGCTTCGACGCGATGGTGGACCCGATCCCGCGGCCACCCTACGATGTCTGAGCAGGCTCCCCGCGATCCGGGTTGAGCTGCGGCACCGGGGCCGCTCCGACGAAGATTCGACTGCCAGAAAGTATTTTCACCGTAAAATAACTCGTCGGCGTTCGCGTACGCTGTAAAACGTCTACGCGCTAGAGGGATGATCGGACGGATTCCTCCGTCCGAGGTTCCAGGACGTCTTCCTCCCTTCGGCTCAAGCCGCATCGATGCTCTTCCGGCGCGGTGATTGAGCAATATTCTGCTTCCAATGTGAAGTCCTGGGGGGGATCAATGATCACATTCGTCGATTGCTGCGTGCCTGTCCTCTGTGGAGCGTATCCCGCTTCCTGACATGGCGGAGCCGATGATTATCAATCGTTTCGGCGCGATCACGGCAGTACACGGCGGACGTCCGGCACTTCTCGGTGAGACCCACGAGGTCACCTACACCGAGCTGGCCGGGGCGGCCGGCGGGCACATGGCCGTGTTCGCCGCCGCGGGCCTGCGTCCCGGAGACCGGATCGCGCTGCTCACCGCGCACGGCGCACCGACCGTCGCGGCGCTGCTCGGCGCCCTGGCCGCCGGGTGCGCGTACGTGCCACTGGACCCGGGCTTCCCGGTCGCCCGGCTGCGCCACATGGTCGACGCCGCCGGCGTCACCGCCGTCGCGTGCGCCGCCGAGCACCGCGACCTGGCCTCGGCGCTGGCCGGCGAGCGTCCGGTCGTGCCGCTGGACGAGGTGCCGCCGGCCCCGCTGCGCCCGGTTCCGGCCGAGCCGGACGCGCTGGCGTACGTGCTGTTCACCTCCGGCTCCACCGGCGTGCCCAAGGCGGTCGGGCAGACCCACCGCAACCTGGCCCACGTCGTCGACAACCAGATCGCCGCGCTCGGCGTCGGACCGGACGACCGGCTCAGCCTGCTCGCGTCGTTCAGCTTCGACGCCGCCATCCCCGACCTCTACCCGGCGCTGCTCACCGGCGCCGCCGTCGTCCCGGTCGACCTGCGCCGCCAGGGACTCGCGTACGCCGTCGAGCAGCTCGACCGGCACCGCGCCACGGTGCTGCACTGCACGCCCACCGTCTACCGCTTCCTGCTCGACACGCTCGGCGCGCGCCGGCTGGCCACGGTGCGGGCGGTGCTGCTCGGCGGCGAACAGGCCACCTGGACCGACGCGGCCCGCGGCCGGGACCGGTTCGCCCCCGAGTGCGTGCTGGTCAACGGCTACGGCGCCACCGAGATGACGTTCGCCGCCCGGCACGTGCAGCCGCTGTCCGAGGTGGACCCGGACGCCCGCGGGCCGCTGCCGGTCGGCACCGCGTTCCCCGGCTACCGGCTCGACCTCGCCCCGGACACCGGCGAGATCGTCGTCCACAGCCGGCACCTCGCCCCCGGCTACCTCAACCAGGACAGCGACCGCTTCGGCGTCGACGCCGACGGACTGCGGTCGTACCGCACCGGTGACCTGGGCCGGCTGCTGCCCGGCGGGGAACTGGTCTGCCTCGGCCGGCTCGACCGCCAGGTCAAGGTACGCGGACACCGCGTCGAGCTGACCGAGATCGAAGCGGTGCTGGCCGCCCAGCCCGGCGTCACCGGCGTCCGCGCCATCGTGCGCGACG
The DNA here is from genome assembly GCF_018070405.1 of Micromonospora sp. D75. Classification (NCBI taxonomy): domain Bacteria; kingdom Bacillati; phylum Actinomycetota; class Actinomycetes; order Micromonosporales; family Micromonosporaceae; genus Micromonospora; species Micromonospora sp. D75. Next base: position 1,373 of record NZ_JAGPXV010000137.1, on the reverse strand, counting down.
GCGAACTGCTCGCGTACGCCCGCCCGGCCGGCGCCCGCCCCGACCCGGCGGCGCTGCGCGCCGCCCTGACCGCGGAGCTGCCCGACTACGCGGTGCCCCGCGCGGTGGTGGTGGTCGACGAGTTCCCGCTCACCGTCACCGGCAAGGTCGACGAGCGGGCGCTGCCCGACCCGGTGACCGAGGTGCCCGCCGACGCGGCGCCGGCCACCGAGACCGAGCGCGCCGTGCACGACATCTGGTGCGCGGTGCTCGGCCGCGACGCGGTCGGCCGCACCGACAGCTTCTTCGACGTGGGCGGGCAGTCGCTGCTGCTGGGCCAGGTTCAGCAGCGCCTCGCCGAGCGGTTCGGCGTCCGCCTGCCGATGCTGCGCCTGTTCGACCACCCGACCGTCGCCACCCAGGCGGCGCTGCTCGACGCCCCGCCCGAGGCGGTCCGCGCCCCGGTGCTGCCCGCGCCCGCCGCGCCGGTACGCGCCGCCCGCGAGTACACCGGCGACGAGATCGCCGTGGTCGGCCTCGCCGGCCGGTTCCCCGGCGCGCCCGACGTGGCCACGTACTGGTGGAACCTGTGCACCGGGGTCGACTCGGTGCACGACCACACCGACGAGGAACTGGCCGCGCTCGGCGTCGGGCCCGGCCTGCTCGCCGACCCCCGGCACGTGCGCGCCACCGGCCGGCTCGACGGGGTGGCCGACTTCGACGCCGAGTTCTTCGGCTTCGGCGCCGACGAGGCCGCCCGTACCGACCCGCAGCACCGGCTGTTCCTGGAGACCGCCTGGGAGGCGCTGGAGGACGCCGGGCACGACCCGGCCCGCTTCCCCGGGCTGGTCGGCGTCTACGCCGCCACCTCGGCAAACCGCTACTTCCTGTTCCACCTGATGGACAACCCGGCGGTGGTCGGCGACGTCGACCCGGACGACTGGGAGGCCCGGCTCGTCGGCCGCCAGCTCACCGACCACCTGCCCGGGCAGGTGGCCTACCGGCTCGGCCTGACCGGCCCGGCGATGGCCGTGCAGTCCGCCTGCCCCAGCTCGCTCGTCGCGGTGTGCGTGGCCGCGCAGAGCCTCGCCGACTACCAGTGCGACCTGGCCCTGGCCGGCGGCTCCACCGTGATGTGGCCCCGGCACCGGGCGGGCGGGCTCGTCTCGCCCGACGGCCGGTGCCGCGCCTTCGACGAGGCCGCCGCCGGCTCCGGCTTCGGCTCCGGCGCCGGCGTGGTCGCCCTGCGCCGGCTCGCCGACGCGCAGGCCGACGGCGACCGCATCTACGCGATCCTGCCCGGCTGGGCGGTCACCAACGACGGCCCGGACCGGGCCGGCTTCGCGGTGCCCGGCCCGGCCGGGCAGGCCGCCGCCGTCGCGGGCGCGCTCGCC
>NZ_JAGPXV010001201.1:0-442 GCF_018070405.1 Micromonospora sp. D75 | reverse complement strand
GCATGAGCAGGTAGTACGGCCCGGTGGCGGCGTCGATGGTGCGGGTCATCCGGGCCAGGTCGGATAGCGGGCGGGTGGCCGCGCTCCAGGTGGCCAGCTCGTCCCGCCACGGCTGGGCGTGCCCGATCCCGGCCAGCGTCACCACGAGCGTGAGCAGCCCCGGCGTCACCCACACCGCCCAGCCGGGAAGGGCGCGAACAGACGCGGGCCCGAACCTCCTCACCCCCGCAGCGTCACACGCCCGCTCCCGCTCACCCCCCAGCTCCCCCATTTCCCACCCACCCGGCCCACCCCACCCCGCCCGCCCCCGGCCCCGACGAACATGAGGTTGACCGCACTTGGCGCCCGTTTTGTCGCCGCTAACTTCAAGATCAACGGGGCGAGCCGAGGGCGAGTCGAGGGCGGGCGGAGGCGGAGGCGGGGTCGGGGTCGGGGTGGGAGG
>NZ_JAGPXV010000136.1:0-11041 GCF_018070405.1 Micromonospora sp. D75 | reverse complement strand
CTTCCGAATCCCTCGCCGAGGTCAGCGTTGAGGTCCATGGAACGTCACCGTAGTGCCTGGCCGGGCCTGGGCGAGCGCTGTCACGTCGTCCACCACTCCGACGACCGGGTAGCCGCCGGTGGTGGGGTGGTCGGCCAGGAAGACCAGCGGTTGGCCGTCCGGCGGGACCTGCACCGCGCCGAGCACCAGGCCCTCGCTGGGCAGTTCGCCGGCGACCGCGCGGGGCAGCGCCGCGCCGGCCAGCCGCGCGCCGACCCGGTTGCTGTCCGGGCTCACCGTGTACGCGGTGCCGCACAGCAGGTCCAGCGCCTGCGGGTTGAACCAGTCCTGCCGGGGGCCGGGGCGTACGGTCAGCCGCAGTTCGTCCGGGACCGGCCGGGTGACGGCGAGGTCGACCGGAGCGGATGGACCGTCCGCGGTACCGAGTGGCAGCCGGTCCCCGTCGCGCAGCGGCGGCGGCCCGAGCCCGGAGAGCGTGTCGGTGGATCGGCTGCCGAGCACCGGTTCGACGGTGATTCCGCCGCTGACCGCCAGCCAGGTGCGTACGCCGGCCCGGGCCGGTCCGACGCGCAGCACCGCGCCCGCCGGTAGTGCGAGCGGCAGTCCCACGTCGCCCGGCCGGGTGTCCCCGGCCGGCCACTCGACGGCCACGTCGGCCGGGGCACCGGTGAGCGCGAGCGCGACGGCCCGGGTGAAGCGCAGCACGCAGCCGGTCATGGTGATCTCCAGCCCGGCGGCGTGCTCGTGGTTGCCGACGAGGCGGTTGGCCAGGCGCAGGGCGGCCGGGTCGAGCGCGCCGGAGCGGGGTACGCCGAGGTGCGCCCACCCCGGTCGGCCCTGGTCCTGCACGGTGGTGAGCGCCCCGGCCCGCAGTACCTCGATCACGGCGTGTCGACCAGCCGGACCCGGGTGCCGGGGGTGAGCCGGGCCGGCGGGTCGGCGTGCACGTCGAACAGCGGCAGGTCGGTCCGGCCGACCAGCAGCCAGCCGCCGGGTGACGCGGCGGGGTAGATGCCCGCGTACGGGCCGGCGAGCGCGACCGAGCCGGCCGGCACCCGGGTACGCGGTGTGGCGAGCCGGGGCACTGCCAGCTCGGGCGGCAGCCCGGTCAGGTACGCGAACCCGGGCGCGAATCCGCAGAACGCGACCCGGAACTCGGTACGCCGCAGCCGGTCGATCACGGCGGGCACGTCGGTGTCCCAGTGGGCGGCGACGCGCGGCAGGTCCTCGCCGTCGTACACGACTGGCACCCGGACCTCGGCGGTGGTCGCGCCGGGGCCGCCGGTCCGGGGCCGCCAGCCGGCGATCCGGTCGGCGGCGGCCGACGGGTCCGGTACGCCGTCGAGCAGTACGGTGACCGCGCCCGGGACGATTTCGGTGGCGGTCAGCTCGCCGCTCGCGCGCCGGTGCCACAGTTCGGCCCGCCATGCCTCGACCTGCTCGGGGTCGTCGCAGTCGAGCAGCAGGGCGTGGGTCCCGACCGGCCGGATCCGCATCCGGTCATCCTCCCGTCGGCTGACGTGACGGTCCACACTACTTGCAAGTAACCTACGCTGTCGTAACCTGTTGACGTGACCACATCCGCACCGTTCCGGCTCCGGCCGGCCGACATCGGGAAGCCGCGCATGCGCGGCTGGCTGCACGCATACGCGTTCTTCGCCGCTCTCGTCTGCGGCATCGTGCTCTGTTCGATCGCCGCCGGCCGTCCCGGCTGGGCGCCGCTGGTGAGCTGCCTGATCTACAGCTTCACCGTGTGCGGGCTGTTCGGCACCAGCGCGCTCTACCACCGGCGGGTCTGGTCCGAACGCGGCTACCAGATCATGCGCCGGATGGACCACTCGATGATCTTCGTGTTCATCGCCGGCACCTACACGCCGTTCTGCGCGCTGCTGCTGGACACCCGGCAGGCCACGATCATGCTGAGCCTGGTCTGGGGCGGCGCGATCGCGGGCGTGGCGGTGAAGCTGATCTGGCCGCACGCGCCGCGCTGGGTCTCCGCCCCGCTCTATCTCGCGCTCGGCTGGGTAGCGGTGGCCATGCTGCCGCAGATCCTGCACTCCGGCGGCGTCACCGCGCTGGTCCTGCTGGCGGTGGGCGGCGCGATCTACAGCGTGGGCGCGGTGTTCTACGCGCTGCGCCGCCCGAACCCGTGGCCCACGGTCTTCGGCCACCACGAGTTCTTCCACGCCTGCACGCTCGTCGCGGCGATCTGCCACCACATCGCGATCTACTTCGCCCTGTTCGCCTGAGCCGAGCCGCGCCGCGCCGGACCGGCCCCGGACACGCGCGAGGGCCCCGCGCCGTTGCGGGGCCCTCGGGTTCGGGGGTACGGGATCAGGCCGGGTAACCCGAGCCCGGACCACGCACCTCGCGGTACTCCTCGCGTACGACGCGGTCCTCCCGCACCGGTGCGACCGGCTCGGCGACGACCCGCTCACGCACCGGCGCGGCCACGACCCGGCGGCGGCTGTTCCAGAAGTAGAGCGTGGTGAGCAGGCCGGCGACGCCGGCGAGCATGAGCACCCAGCCCACCACGTTGAGGTTCAGCCATCCCAGATTGGCGTCGACGGCGAACGCGAAGATCGCGCCGAGCGCGATGAGAAAGATGCTGGCACCGATGCCCATGACGTCGCCTCCTTGGCGTCCTGCTGGCGTTTCCTGCCCGCCGCGGCCATGGATGAGGTAGCGGCACACATCGACATACCCAGGCGCTTTGATCGTCAATCAGGCAAGCTGGGCGGTATGACGGACGGCAGGAACGGGCAGCGGACGCTGGTGCTGCTGCGGCACGCCAAGGCCGAGCCGTCCGGGGACCTCCCGGACGTGGAGCGGTCACTCACCGCGCGGGGGCACGCCGACGCGGCCACCGCCGGGGCCTGGCTGGCCCGGCACGGGCTGCTCCCCGACGTGGTGCTCTGCTCGCCCGCCCGGCGTACCCGGCAGACTTGGCACGACGCGGCGATGGGCATGAGCGGTTCGCCGACGGAGAGCGGTCCGGCGGGCTCGGCGCCCGCGGTGCGGTACGAGGCGAGCGCGTACGACGCGCTTCCGGATCAGCTGCTGGAGCTGCTGTGGACCGTCGAGCCGACCGCCGGCACCGTGCTCCTGGTCGCCCACAATCCGGGGATCTCACTGTTGTCGGCGCTGCTCGACCCGCAGCGGGCCGACCCGGACGGGCTGCGGACCAGTGACCTTGTGGTGCACCGGCCGACGACCCGCTGGGCCGACCTCGGGCCGGGAACCGCGCCGATCACCGGCGGCCACACCGCCCGCGCCTGATGCTCACCCGACGCGGGTGTCGTACGCGGCCCGGTTGGCGAGCACGTCGTCCATGTGCGCCTCCGCCCAGGACTTCAGGCCGCGGATCATCTCGTGCAGGGAGAACCCGAGGTCGGTCATCTCGTAGGTGACCGTCACCGGCACTGTCGGCTCGACGGTGCGGGTGATCAGACCGTCGCGCTCCAGGGCGCGCAGCGTCTGGGTGAGCATCTTCTGGCTGACCCCGGGCAGCGTGCGGAACAGCTCGGAGTATCGCCTCGGTCGTGGGTCGCCCGCGCAGTCCGCCCCGAACCGGTGTGAGCCGTCGCTGCGCAGCGCGGCCAGCACGAGTGCGACCCACTTGTCGGTGATCCGGTCGAGCAGTTGCCGGCTGGGGCACCCGGCCAGGAACGCGTCGTACTCGGCCTTGCTCATCTTCTGCTCCTGCCGCCCGGTGAGCTACGCACTTTCAGGTGCCTACTTCCCACGAGAAAGTAACACCCCGATAGTGGAGGACGGCCGCCGCGACCCGGCGGCGTCGCGTAACGACGAGAGGTACACGCATGACCCCCACCACCCTTCCCGGCGGCACCTGGACGCTGGGCGACCTGACCGTGACCCGGTTCGGCTACGGCGCGATGCAGCTCGCCGGCCAGTGGGTCATGGGACCACCGGCGGACCACGACGGCGCCCTCGCGGTGCTGCGCGAGGCGGTCGCGCTCGGCATCACCCACATCGACACCAGCGCGGCGTACGGGCCGTACGTCACCAACCGGCTGATCCGGGAGGCGCTGCACCCGTACCCGGAGCCGCTGCACGTCGTCACCAAGGTCGGCGCGGACCGGGACGAGCAGGGCGGCTGGCCCACCGCGCGCGACCCGCGCAGCCTGCGCCGGCAGGTCCGGGAGAACCTGGAGACGCTCGGCCTGGAGAGGCTCGACCTGGTCAACCTGCGGCTCGGCGACGCCACGGGCCCGCAGCCCGGCTCACTCGCCGAGCCGCTGGAGACGCTCGTCGCGCTCCAGCGGGAGGGCCTGATCCGCCACCTCGGCCTGAGCAACGTGACGCCGGAACAGGTCACCGAGGCACAGGCCATCACGCCCATCGTCTGCGTGCAGAACCACTACAACCTGGCGCACCGCGCAGACGACGACCTGATCGACGAGCTGGCCCGGCAGGGCGTCGCCTACGTGCCGTACTTCCCGCTCGGCGGCTTCACCCCGCTGCAGTCCTCGGCGCTGTCGGCAGTGGCCGCGCGCCTCGGGGCGACACCGATGGGTGTCGCCCTGGCCTGGCTGCTGCGCCGTTCCCCGAACATCCTGCTGATCCCCGGCACCAAGTCCGTCGCGCACCTGCGCGAGAACGTCGCCGGCGCCGGGCTGGCCCTCTCCGGCGAGGATCTCGCCGAGCTGGACCGGATCGGCAGCTGAGACGCGGCGTCAGGACGGCGGCGCCGTCGGCGGCGGCGGGTCGGGCGGCGGCGGCATCATCGCGGTCGGATGCGAGAGCCGGTTCTCCTCCACGATGAGCGTGCGGGCCCGCTTGCGGCGGTCCTGCCAGAACCACAGCGTGGTCAGCAGGACGCCCAGCCCGGCCAGGATGAAGACCCAGCCGACCGCGCGCAGGTCGATCCACCAGACGTTGGCCCGGATGGCGAAGGTCATGATCGCGCCGAGCGCGATGAGAAAGATGGCGCTACCAATGCCCATGTGCGCTGCACTCCCCCGTGCGATGGCCTTGGGCGTACTCCGGTCGTGGTCCGCGACGGTTACCCGCCACCGGGCCGCCTATCCGCCCGGGGCGCACGCACGACGACGGCCGGCGGGCGGGGGCCCGCCGGCCGTCGTCATGAGGGGGAGAGTGACGCTTCAGGGGTGAAAGCCCTCGGAAGGGCTCAGAAAGCCTCCTCCGGGAGGTCCATGATCTCCAGGTCGGTGCCCTCGATGATCCGCCGGTCCGCGCCGATGCGGGGCAGCACCTCGCGGGCGAAGAACCGGGCGGCGGCGACCTTGCCGGTGTAGAAGGACTTGTCGGCCGCGGAGACCTCGCCGGCCAGCGCCTTCAGCGCCACGTCCGCCTGCTTCTGCAGCAGCCAGCCGACCACCAGGTCGCCGATCGCGAGCAGGAACCGGCGGCTGCTGAGGCCGACCTTGTAGAGGGCGCGGGTGTCGCCACCCTGGGCCTCGCCCAGCCAGCCGGTCATCACGCCGAGGATGTTCTGGATCTCGGCGAGCGCCTTGCCGAGCGCCTGCCGCTCCTCCTTGAGCTGGCCGTTGCCGGCCTCGGAGGTGATGTGCTCCTGGATCTCGGCGGCGACCGCCATCAGGGCCTTGCCGTTGTCCCGGACGATCTTGCGGAAGATCAGGTCCAGGCTCTGGATCGCCGTGGTGCCCTCGTACAGGGTGTCGATCTTGGCGTCCCGGACGTACTGCTCCAGCGGGTAGTCCTGGAGGAAGCCGGAGCCGCCGAAGGTCTGCAGCGCCTCGTGCCCGAGCAGCTCGTACGCCCGCTCCGAACCGACGCCCTTGACCAGCGGCAGGAGCAGGTCGTTGACGCGCTTCGCCAGCTTGGTGGCCTTCTCGTCACCGGCCGCCTCGGCGATCGTGACCTTGTCCTGCCAGGTCGCGGTGTAGCAGACGAGCGCGCGCAGGCCCTCGGCGTACGACTTCTGCAGCAGCAGCGAGCGGCGCACGTCCGGGTGGTTGGTGATGGTCACCCGCGGCGCGGTCTTGTCGGCCATCTGGGTGAGGTCGGCGCCCTGCACCCGGTTCTTGGCGTACTCCAGCGCGTTCAGGTAGCCGGTGGAGAGCGTGGCGATCGCCTTGGTGCCGACCAGCATCCGGGCGTACTCGATGATCATGAACATCTGGCGGATGCCGTCGTGCTTCTCACCCAGCAGCCAGCCCTTGGCCGGTACGCCGTGCTCGCCGAAGGTCACCTCGCAGGTGTTCGAGACCTTCAGGCCCATCTTGTGCTCGACGTTTGTGGCGTAGACGCCGTTGCGCTCGCCCAGCTCGCCGGTCTCGGCGTCGAAGTGGTACTTCGGCACGACGAACAGCGACAGGCCCTTGGTGCCCGGGCCACCGACGCCCTCGACGCCGACCGGGCGGGCCAGCACGTAGTGGACGATGTTGTCGCTCAGGTCATGCTCACCGGAGGTGATGAAGCGCTTCACGCCCTCGATGTGCCACGAGCCGTCCGGCTGCTGGATCGCGCGGGTACGGCCGGCGCCCACGTCCGAGCCGGCGTCCGGCTCGGTGAGGACCATGGTCGAGCCCCACTGCTTGTCGATGAACAGCCGGGCCCACTTCTTCTGCTCCTCGGTGCCCTCGACGTGCAGCACGTGGGCGAAGGACGGGCCGGAGGCGTACATCCAGATCGGGGCGTTGGCGCCGAGCACCAGCTCGGCGAGCGACCACCAGAGGGCACGCGGGGCGTTGGTGCCGCCCAGGGACTCCGGCAGGTCGAGGCGCCAGAACTCGGAGTCCATGAACGCCTTGTACGACTTCTTGAACGACTCCGGCAGCGGCGCGGTGAACGTCGCCGGGTCGAAGACCGGCGGGTTGCGGTCGCTGTCCGTGTAGCTGGCAGCCAGGTCCTCGCGGGCGAGGCGGTCGACCTCGCCGAGGAAGCTGCGGGCGGTGTCGACGTCCAGGTCCGTGAACGGGGCCTGGCCGAGCGTCCGGTCCGCCCCGAATACCTCGAACAGGTTGAACTCGAGGTCCCGCACGTTGCTCTTGTAGTGGGTCATGCTCGCTGGCCCCGCTTCCGGACAGGTGTTACCGATCAGTAACTCCAGACTGTATTACTCACCGGTAGGCAACGACAAGCGGATCTCGGAAGTGACAGCGATTACACACTTCCCGTTCATCCGTCGGCGGCGCCGACCTCCCAGCTCGGCACCGGCGTCGCGGTGGCGCTGTACGGGCCCGCGTACTCCATCAGGACCAGCGCGATGTCGTCGTCGAGCCGGCCGTGCACCCACTCGACCAGGGCGGTCTCCAGCGAGGCCAGCCCGTCGGCGACGGTGCCGTGGCCGAGCAGCCGCCAGGCCCGGTCGGCGGTGGGGAAGAACTCGCCGTCCCGGCGCGCCTCGCCCAGCCCGTCGGTGAACAGCAGCAGCCGGTCGCCCGGCTCCAGCCGCTCCACGCGCGGCCGGACCACCGGCATGAAGCCGAGCGGCGGCGCGGGCGCGGGCGGCTCCAGCGGGATCACCGCGCCCCGGCGCAGCAGCAACGGCGGCGGGTGCCCGCAGTTGACGATGGTGAGGGTGCCGCCGCGCTCCTCGACCAGCGCCGCGGTGACGAAGTCCTCGTCGCCGACGTTGCGGGCCACCGCGCGGTCCAGGTCGGTCACCACCGCGCGCAGGTCGGCCCGCTCGTACGCGACGTGCCGGTAGGAGCCGAGCACGATGCTGGCCAGGCGGACCGCGTCCAGCCCCTTGCCCCGGACGTCACCGATGATCATGCGGACGCCGTACGGGGTGTCCATCGCCTCGTACAGGTCGCCGCCGATCTCGGCGGTAGCGGTGGAGGAGATGTACCGGGCGGCCACCGCGAGCGTGCCGACCTGCGGTCCGAGCGGGCGCAGCACCGCCTGCTGGGCCACCGAGGCGAGCCGGGACAGCTCCGCGATCCGGTCCACCTGCCGCTGGCGTACCGCCGCCGTGGCCGCGGCGACGACAGTCCCCACCGCGATGGCTGTCACGTTCACGGCGGTCACCAGCGTGGTGCCCCGCTCGGCGAGGGCGAAGGCGACACCGACGGCGGTGGCCAGCCCGCCCATCGCGAGCACCACCCGCCAGGAGGCCAGCGCCGCCGCCAGGAACGGCGCGATGACCATCAGCGCGAGGTAGTGCGCCGGACGGCCGTCGGCCAGTTCCGCCGCGGCGACGATCGCGAGCAGCCCGAGGGCCGCGCCGAGGCCGGCGCGGGATCCGGGGCTCAGCGGGCGACGGCCCGGCTGGAAGGGTTGCGTGCGTACATCGGACAGCATGCCTGATGGACGTGAACGGGAGAATGAACCTGGCCCGTCGGCCGTGGAAGTTCTGGCCGAGTGGACGGTCAGCCGAGGACCTCGTACCGGACCTGGATGTGCCCGAGACCGGTGGCGGCGATGGACGCGAACGCGGCGCGGGACAGGTCCAGGCACCGGCCCTCGATGAACGGGCCCCGGTCGTTGATCCGCACCACCACCGACTTGCCGTTGTCCGGGTTGGTGACCCGGACCTTCGTGTTGAACGGCAGTGTCTTGTGCGCGGCGGTCAGCGCGTTCGGGTTGAACGACTCGCCGTTCGCGGTCATCTGACCCTCGGCGTAGAAGGACGCGCCGCAGGAGCCGCTGTCCACGACCTTCGGGCTGCTGGTCTTCTTCGCCGTCGGCGACGGGGAGGCGGTCCGGGCCTTGCTCCGGGAGGCCGCCTGGGTCCGGCTCGACTTCGGGCTCGCGGTGGCCTTCGGCGACGGGCTGAGGCTCGCGCTCGGCGAGGCCGACGCGCTCGGCGAGGGGGCCGCCGAGGTGGGGGCGGGCGTGCTGGGCAGCGTCGCGACCGCGACCGGCTCGGCGGGCGGCTCGGCGGAGGTGAGCCGCACGGCGCCGACGGTACCGCCGACCGCGAGCGCCACGCCGACCGCCGCGGTCGCGGCGATGGCGGCGGGCGAGGAGAACTTGCGGGTACGAAGGTGCCTAGCAGCCACCGGCCCGGTCCTTTCGTCAACTGAACAAACCGGCCCGGACCGTAACGAGAGAAGCACTTCCGAAGTCAACGTGATCATGGTGCTATGCCCGTATTTACCCCGGTACGTGTAGCCGATCACGCCACGCTCGATCGGCCGAACGGCCCACCGATCCCCGAGGATGGAAACCGTGCTGAACCGTCGCCTGGTCGAGCTGTTCCGGTGGATCGACCCCGGCCCCGGCAGCACCCACCTGGTCAGCGACACCTCCGGCTGGTGGCGTGACCCCGAGGTGCTCGCCCAGGTCGGCCCGGCGCTGGCCGGGCTCTTTCCGGACGCCCGCCCGACCGTCGTGATCGCGCCCGAGGTGACCGGGCTGCTGCTCGGCCCGCTCGTCGCGGTCGCCGCCGGAGCCGGTTTCCTGCCCGCGTACAAGGACGGCGGCGAGCGACGCCGGGCCGGGCCGACGCGCTGGGCGCAGACACCCCCCGACTACCGGGGCCGGCGGCTGCGGGTCGGCGTGGACAGCAGGCGGCTCGGCACCGGCGACCGGGTGCTGCTCGTCGACGACTGGGTCGACACCGGCGCGCAACTCGACGCGCTGTGCCGGGTCGTCCGGGACGCCGGGGCCGACCTGGTCGGCGCCGCCGCGCTCGTCGCGACCTGCCCGCCCGAGGTCGCCGCGCGGCTCAGGCTGCGCGCCCTGATCACCGGCGCCGACCTGCCGTGAGCCGCCGGCGGTGGCGGAGCGTGCCGTAGCGTCGGCGGCATGTGGCCCCGCATCGGTGGATTGCGCGCACTCGCCCTCGGCACGCCCGGTGAGCTGCGCACCCGGCTCAACACCCTCGTGCTCTCCGGCGTGAAGACCGCCACCGCCGGCCTGATGCAGGAGTACGACGACGAGAACGAGGAACTGGAGCACGTCGGCGAGCGACTGGTCCTGGTCGACGACAACGACCGGTTCGTCGCCGTCGTGGAGGTCACAGGCGTCGAGGTGGTGCGCTTCGCCGACGTGCCATGGGACTTCGCCCGCGCCGAGGGCGAGGGCGACAGGTCGATCGAGGAGTGGCGCGAGGGCCACGGCGCCTACTGGGCCCGGCAGGGCACGCCGGTCACCGACGACACCCGGATCGTCTGCCTCCGGTTCCGGGTGGTCTCCACCGAGGGCAGCGTCGGCACCTAACCGGCCCGGCGCAGCTCCGGCAGCAGCGCCGCCGCCTCCACCAGCACCGCCTCGTCGCCCGCGTACCAGCTGCTGGCCCGGGGCCAGTGCGTCACCACGTCGGTGAAGCCCAGCCGGGCCGCCCGGGCCACCTGCTCGGCGAAGAAGTCGGCGCTGGTCAGCGAGAACATCGGAGCGGAGTCGAGCGAGAGGTAGCGGTCCAGCGTCGCCGGGTCACGGCCGGCCTGCTCCAGCGTGCGGTCCATCCGCTCGGACAGCTCCGTGACCGTCCGCCACCAGCTCTCCACGTCGTCGCTGCCCTGCCCGATGGTCACCCAGCCCTGCCCGAACCGGGCGGCCAGCCGCATCGAGCGGGGACCGTTCGCGGCCACCACGAACGGCACCCGGGGCTGCTGGACGCACCCCGGGTTGTTGCGCGCGTCGACTGCGGTGAACCAGTCCCCGCGCCAGGTCGTGCCGTCCTCCCGCAGGATCGCGTCGAGCAGCTCGATGAACTCGGCGAACCGGTCCACGCGCTGCCGGGGCGGAAGCGTCTCGCCGCCGAGCACCGCCGAGTCGAAGCCGATGCCCCCCGCGCCCAGGCCGAGCAGCACGCGGCCGTCGGACACGTCGTCGAGCGCCGTCACCTGCCGGGCGAACGCCACCGGGTGCCGGAAGTTCGGCGAGGCCACGAGCGTCCCCAGCTTGACCCGGGACGTCACGCCGGCCGCCGCGGTCAGCGTCGTCCAAGAGTCGAACCACGGCCCGTCGACCAGGTCACGCCAACCCAGGTGGTCGTAGGTCCAGGCGTGGTCGAAGCCCCACTCGTCCACCTGGGCCCACCGCCGGCGTGCTTCCGACCAGCGCTGGTCAGGCAGGATCACGATGCCGATTCGCATGCCCGCCAGGGTACGACCCGGGTCGGACACTCCGACCCGGGTCGCGG
>NZ_JAGPXV010001200.1:0-444 GCF_018070405.1 Micromonospora sp. D75 | reverse complement strand
GGGCACGTCCTTGGCGTCGGCGGCGGGCTCGCTGATCGTGGCGGCGGCCTTCGGGGCCTTCTCGCCACCGTCGCCGCCGCCCTGCCAGCTCGACGGCTTGCCGCCACCGCCGCCGGTGCAGGCGGAGGTCAGGGCCAACGCGGCGGCGAGCACCCCGGCCGCCAGCGCGCGGCGGCGGCCGACGCGCGGGGCGCTCCCGCCCCTGATCGGTTCGTCCTGGCCAGCTCGCATGATTCCCTCACAAGTGATGCCGTTCGGCGTCGTCTCAGGTCAGACGCGCCGGAGCGCTTACGCGTTGCCGGGCGTGAACCGGAACACCCCGCCGGGATGTAACGATTCCACGGCCGCCCGGCGCTTCGTCGGAGGTGGCGTGTCCGACCACGCTACGCCGGTCAGAACGGGGCGGGCTGCCCGCCCTCCGGCACCGGCCGCGCGCTGCCGGCG
>NZ_JAGPXV010001199.1:0-445 GCF_018070405.1 Micromonospora sp. D75 | reverse complement strand
GCTTCGGAACCGCAACAAGTCCTTTTCTGGTGAGCTGCAAGCCATTGATTTAACTGGGGCTGCCGGTCCATATTTGCGCGATCCGCAACACCTGCAACAGGGACCAGGGCATGAGCGTCGACATCGGTGGACGACTGCGATTCATCCGGGCGCACCACAAGCTGTCGCAGCGGGAGCTCGCCAAGCGCGCCGGCGTCACCAATTCGACGATCTCTCTGATCGAATCCAACCAGATGAACCCCTCCGTCGGCGCGCTCAAGCGCATCCTCGACGGCATCCCGATGGGGCTCGCCGAGTTCTTCGCGCTGGAGCCGGAAAGCCGGCGCAAGATCTTCTATCGTTCGGAAGAGCTGACCGAGGTCGGCAAGAAGCCGATCTCGTACCGGCAGATCGGCGACAATCTGTTCGGCCGCAGCCTGCAGATTCTGAAGGAGCGCTACGAGCC
>NZ_JAGPXV010001198.1:0-447 GCF_018070405.1 Micromonospora sp. D75 | reverse complement strand
GCTGGCCGACGTGACCGGCGGGCTGGGCCCGATCCGGCACGTCGATGTGGCCTGGGTTCGCGCCCGCGGGGTGCCCGACGCGGGCGGCTGGTTCACCCGCCGCGACCAGTCCGGCGGGGGCGCGCTGGTGGACCTCGGCTGGCACCTGCTCGACACGGTGCTGCCGCTGCTCGGCCCGGCCCGGGTCACTCACGCGATCGGCAGCGTCTCGGACGACTTCGTCAACGACAGCGCCGCCCACGCCGCCTGGCGCGGCGGGGCCGACACCGCAGGCCATGTTCCCGGCGACGTCGAGGACACCGCCCGGGGGTTCCTGCTCACCGACACCGGCGCCTCCGTCGCCCTGCACGCCTGCTGGGCCTCGCACGAGTCGCTGGACCGCACCACCGTCACCGTGCACGGCGCCGCGGGGTCGGCGACGCTGCGCTGCACGTTCGGCTTCAGTCC
>NZ_JAGPXV010000135.1:0-11058 GCF_018070405.1 Micromonospora sp. D75 | reverse complement strand
TCCCGGAGATCGCGTACGTCTTCCTCGACCCCACCCGCTCCCGCACGGCCGGGCGGCCCGCCCGCACCACCCAGGACGAGACGGGTCGCCCGCTCGACGGCGACACCTGACCCGCCCCCGGCCCGCCCGCACCCCGGCCGATACCGTGCACCGCATGGTGCGATGGCGGTCCGGCACGGTCACGGCGGTACGGCGACGATGGGCCGGCGCCGTCGAACTCGACGTCGACCTGCCCGACGGCGTCCGGATGCGCGCCCTGGCCTACCCGGCGCTGGTCGGCGAGCCCGAGCCCGGCGACCGGGTGCTGCTCAACGCCGGGGCGCTGCTGATGGGCCTCGGCACCGGCGGCTACGCGCTGGTCGTCGCGCTGCCCGACCGGCTGCCCGCCGACCCGCCGCAGGCCGGCGACAGCCGCGACGCCGGCCACCTGGTCAAGGCCCGCTACACGCCGCTGCAGCCGATCCTGCTGGGCGTGGACGAGGAGGCGTCGCCGCACCACGAACTGCTCGCAGCCGCCGAGTCGGTCGACGGCATGCCGGTGGTCACCGCCGACCTGCACTCCGCGCTGCCGGCGATCCTGGCCGGGGTACGCGCCGACGCGCCCGACGCCCGGGTCGCGTACGTGCTCACCGACGGCGGGGCGCTGCCCGCCTGGTTCTCCCGCACCCTGGCCGGCCTGGCCGGTCACCTCGTGGGCACGGTGAGCGTGGGCCAGGCGTTCGGCGGCGACCTGGAGGCGAGCACTCTGCACAGCGGCCTGCTCGCCGCCCGGCACGTACTCGGCGCGGACCTGACGATCGTCGCCCAGGGCCCCGGCAACCTCGGCACCGGAACCCGCTGGGGCTTCTCCGGCGTCGCCGTCGGCGAGGCCGTCAACGCGGTCGCCACGCTGGGCGGGCGCCCGGTCGGCTCGCTGCGCATCTCCGACGCCGACGCCCGGCCCCGGCACCGTGGCGTCTCCCACCACAGCCTGACCGCGTACGGCCGGGTCGCGCTGGCCCCCGCGGAGCTGGTGGTGCCGGACGGCCTCGACCCCGCCCTGGCCGCGGAGGTCGCCGCGGCGCTCGCGCCGCTGGCCGACCGGCACACGATCGTCACAGTGCCCACCGACGGCCTCGACGCGGCGCTGCGGGCCGGCCCGGTCGGCCTGTCCACGATGGGCCGGGGCCTGGACGCCGACCACGCCTACTTCCTGGCCGCCGCTGCCGCCGGCCGCCACGCGGCCCGCCTGCTGGGCTGAGCCCCGCCGCCCTCAGATCGCCAGATAGCCGTTCGCGACCAGGTGGTCGGCGGCCCGCGCGAACACCTCGGGATCCTGCGGCGTCCACGTGCCCAGCCCGTCGACGTAGCGGTTGAACATGCAGAACGCCGCCGCGATCAGCACCGTGTCGTGGATCTCCAGGTCGGTGGCGCCCGCCGCGCGTGCCGCCTCCACCAGCTCGGTGGTGACCTCCCGGCCGCTGCGCCGGACCGCGGCGGCGATGTGCAGCAGCGCCCGCAGCTTCGCGCCGACCGGCGCGGTCGCCACGTCCGCGCGCACCCGGTCGACGAACTCCATCCCCGTGGGCAGCTGCGCGGCGGCGAACGCCGCGTGTGACGAACAGCAGAAGTCGCAGTCGTTGAGGCCGGAGACGTACGCCGCGATCAGCTCCCGCTCCCCCGGCGTCAAGGTGGGATGCGGAGCGCGCAACAGCACCTCCGCCAGCTCGCCCAGCGGCTTTGCCGTCTCCGGACGGAACCGCAGCGGCCCCTGGATGCCCGGATAGGCCTTCTCGTCCAGCCCGAGATCGATGTGTGCGATGACGTCACGCTCCCCTGTCCGTGCCGGCCCGGTCACGCCGGCGGCCCGCCGTCCAGAGTGCCGCCACCCCCGCCGCCCGGGCCAGACACCGGAGAAAGGTCAGCATGATCGAAGAACCAGGGCCCTGCGCGGCCTCCCCATACTGTCCGGGAAATCGACTCCGGCCATCCCGTCACCGCCGTCCGCGCCAGGCAGCCGCGCGGGAAACGCGGCTGGCCGCCGTTAGGAGGCGACCCCCATGGCACTGCGACAACTCCCGAACGCGGCCCCCGACGCCGGGATCTCCACCCACCGCCCGCCGCATCCCCTCCGACTCGCCCTGATCAGCGCGGCAGCCGGCGTGCTGCTGGCCGTCCTGTGGTCCTTCGAGCTCGTCGACAAGGTCATCGGCGACAACGTCGCCAACACCGTGCTCGGCCACGACGCCAAGGAGACCGCCATCACCGGCGCCGTCGCCGGGATGCTCTTCGCCTTCGTCTCCGGCTTCGCCGGCACCTTCACCGCCTGCAACATCGCCGTGGCGGCCTCGGTCGGGCCGATGAGCCAGGTCTCCGGCGCCAACCCCGCCGGCGGCACCCGGTCCGCGCTGCGCGCCCTGCTGCGCCCGGTCGGCTGGCTCGCGCTCGGCATGGTCGTCGTCTCGGCCGCCTACGGCATCATCGGCGTCCTGCTCGGCGACCGGCTGCCCCAGCTGTCCACCGAGACGGTCGGCACCGTCCCGGTACGCCTCATCCAGTCCTCGGTCGTCTTCGGCGTCATCGGACTCGCCCTCACCTACCTCGGGCTCGCCGCGCTCAAGCTCGTGCCGGACATCTTCGCGCACCGGCCCGTCGCCCGGGTGATCACCATCGGCGCGCTCGTCGGCGGGTTCCTCGTCGGCCGCCCGTACCCGATGTTCAACAAGCTGTTCCACTGGGCCGTCGACACCGGCAACCCGCTCTACGGGGCGCTGGCGTTCACGCTGCAGTCCCTCGGGAACATCCTGCTGGTCACGGCCGTCTTCGCCCTCGCCGTGGCGATCAGCCGCGGACGCTTCCTCGCCTGGATGGCGGACCCCCGCCGCGCCGCCGCCGTCACCGGAGCGCTGCTCGTCGCGCTTGGCGTCTTCACCGTCATCTACTGGGACATCCGGGTGCCGGCCATGTTCGGCTTCGGCTGGTTCCCCCGGATGCCGTACAACTGAGCCGAACTCAGCCGAGCAGCAGGATCAACGCCAGCCACCCGCCGACGATCAGCACCAGCGCCGCCGCCAGCACCCACGTCGGGACCGTGTAGTCACCGCGCCGGTTGCGCTCGATCTCGGCCCGGATCTTCTCCCGGCGGCGATCGATCCAGTTGAGCTTCTCGCCGCCGTCGCGGCCGGAGGACGTCTCACGGTCGGGGCGACCGGCGGATTCGGAAGTGTTCATCGCGACGACAGCCTACCCGTGCCACGGGCGGCCGGTGCCGGGCACCGGCCGCCCGTGGGCGGTCACATGCTGGCGATCAGGCGCTCCACCCGCTCGTCGTAGGCCCGGAACGGGTCCTTGCACAGCACCGTGCGCTGCGCCTGGTCGTTCAGCTTCAGGTGCACCCAGTCCACCGTGAAGTCACGCCGCTTCTCCTGGGCGTGCCGGATGAACTCGCCGCGCAGCCGCGCCCGGGTGGTCTGTGGCGGCGTCTCCTTCGCCTCGAAGATCTCCGGGTCCGTGGCCACCCGGTCCACCTCGCGGCGACGCTCCAGCAGCCCGTACAGGCCGCGCCCGCGCCGCAGGTCGTGGTACGCCAGATCCATCTGCGCCACCCGCGGGTGCGACAGCGGCAGGTCGTGCTTGCGCTGGTACCGCTCGATCAGCTTCAGCTTCGTGACCCAGTCGATCTCCCGGGCCACCGGGTCCAGGTCGCCGGTCTCGACCGCGCGCAGCACCCGCCCCCACAGGTCGACCACCCGCTTCGCGGTCTGGTCACCGCCCCGGCGCTCCACGAACTCCGTCGCCTTGGCCAGGTATTCCTGCTGGATCTCCAGCGCCGAGACCTCCTTGCCGGCGGCCAGCCGCACCTTGCGCCGGCCGGTGATGTCGTGCGACACCTCGCGGATCGCCCGGATCGGGTTCTCCAGCGTGAGGTCCCGCATCACCACGCCCGCCTCGATCATCCGCAGCACGATGTCGGCGGTGCCGACCTTCAGCAGCGTGGTGACCTCGTTCATGTTCGAGTCACCGACGATCACGTGCAGCCGGCGGTACCGCTCCGCGTCCGCGTGTGGCTCGTCCCGGGTGTTGATGATCGGCCGGCTGCGGGTGGTCGCCGACGAGACGCCCTCCCAGATGTGCTCGGCCCGCTGCGACAGGCAGTAGACCGCGCCGCGCGGCGTCTGCAGCACCTTGCCCGCGCCGCAGATCAACTGCCGGGTGACCAGGAACGGGATGAGCACGTCGGCGAGGCGGCCGAACTCGCCGTGCCGGGACACCAGGTAGTTCTCGTGGCAGCCGTACGAGTTGCCGGCCGAGTCGGTGTTGTTCTTGAACAGGTAGATCTCACCCGCGATGCCCTCGTCGTGCAGCCGCTTCTCCGCGTCGACGAGCAACCCCTCCAGGATCCGCTCACCGGCCCGGTCGTGCGCCACCAGGTCGGTCACCGAGTCGCACTCCGGCGTCGCGTACTCCGGGTGCGAGCCCACGTCCAGATAGAGACGGGCGCCGTTGCGCAGGAACACGTTGCTCGACCGGCCCCACGACACCACCCGCCGGAACAGGTACCGCGCGACCTCGTCGGGGGACAGTCGGCGTTGCCCGCGATAGGTGCAGGTGACGCCGTACTCGGTTTCGAGGCCGAAGATTCGCCGCTCCATGATGAGACATTAGCCGCCCGGAGCCTCCGATGGGCATCGCCGACGCTCACCGCTTGCGATCTTCCCCACGCGGACCGCAAAGCCGGCGGCCTCCCGTACGCGAAAGACCCCGCCACCGCGACGCGGCGACGGGGTCTTTCGCGTAGGTGTCACTCGGCGGGCTTGTCCTCCGCGTTGCCCTCCAGATCGGCCGAGCCCGCCGACGTGGTCGGCTTCTTCGCTTCCTCCGTGGGCACTGTTGGCGTCTTCGCCTGGCCCGGCGCCGGGGCGACGTCCCCCTCGGCCTCGCCGTTCAGCAGCGCGGTCAGCGCCGCGCCGGTGACCCGCCGGAACGTACGCCCCACCCGGCGCCGGTCCAGGACCGCAACCTCCAGCTGGTTCGCGGCGATCGTGCGGGCCGCGCCGCCCTCGCCGCCGACGCTGCTCAGCGCCTTCATGGCGGCGCGGACCGCCTCCGACAGCGACATCTCCGGCCGGTGCTCGTTCTTCAGCACCCCGCTGATCGCCTCGGCCTGGCCGCCCATCGCCATCCGGCCCGGCTCGTCGTTCACCGAACCGTCGTAGGTCACCCGGTAGAGGGAGTCGTCCTCGGGCGTGGCGCCCACCTCGGCCACGCAGATCTCCACCTCGAACGGCTTCGACTGCTCGGTGAAGATCGCGCCCAGCGTCTGCGCGTACGCGTTCGCCAGGGCCAGGCCGGTCACGTCCCGCCGGTCGTAGCTCAGGCCGTTGAGGTCGGCCATCCGCACGCCCGCGCGACGCAGGTTCTCGAACTCGTTGTACCGGCCGACGGCGGCGAAGCCGATCCGGTCGTAGATCTCGCTGACCTTGTGCAGCGTGCTGGACAGGTTCTCGGCGACGAAGAGCACCCCGCCGGCGTAGCTCAGGACCACCGCGCTGCGGCCCCGGGCGATGCCCTTGCGGGCCAGCTCGGAGCGGTCGCGCATGATCTGCTCGGGCGAGGCGTAGAACTGCATGGCCACGGCGGCGGTTCTCCTTCGGACCTGATGGTGCGGGACTGCTGAGTCGGTGGACGGGAAGCGGGGTCAGCCGCCGGGGTTCTCCATCCGGCCGGCCACCACGCTCTCCGCGATCGCCGCCGTCTCGGCGTCGGTGAGCCGGTGGGTGCCCTCGGCGGTAGCGGTCATCACGACCGGGTAGATCCGCCGGGTCAGGTCCGGGCCGCCGGTGGCGGTGTCGTCGTCCGCCGCGTCGTAGAGCGCCTCGACCGCCAGCCGCGTCGCGTCCTCGACCGACAGGCCGGTCCGGAACCGCTTCTTCAGCGCCGACTTGGCGAACAGCGAGCCGGAGCCGATCGCGTCGTAGCCGGTCTCCTCGTACGGGCCGCCGGTCACGTCGAAGCTGAAGATCCGCCCGGCCCGCGCCGGGTCGCTCGCCGCCAGGTCGAAACCGGCGAACAGCGGGACCACGGCCAGGCCCTGCATGGCCGCGCCCAGGTTGCCGCGGATCATCGAGGCCAGCCGGTTGGCCTTGCCGTCGAGCGAGAGCATCGCGCCCTCGATCTTCTCGTAGTGCTCCAGCTCCACCTGGAACAGTCGCATCAGCTCGATGCCGATGCCCGCGGTGCCCGCGATGCCGACCAGCGAGTACGCGTCGGCCGGGTGCACCTTCTCGATGTCGCGCTGGGCGATCAGGTTGCCCATCGTGGCGCGCCGGTCGCCGGCCATGACCACGCCACCGGCGGCCGAGATGGCCACGATGGTGGTCGCGTGCGGCGCCATGTCGGCGGCCATGCCGGGCGGCAGCGGCCGACGGCCGGGCAGCATCTCGGGGGCCACCTTGCTCAGGAACGCTGTGAAGGAGGACGTCCCCGCGTTGGTGAACACATCTGGAAGACGCCCGGATGGATCAAAACCCGCTGCCACGTGGTTCCTCTCAGGTACGTGATCGCCCTGGCCAGGACGTCGGCGTTGTCCTTGAACTGGCCAAGACCACCGTTGCAGTTGAAGCAGAGTATCCCGCGCACCCATCCGGTGCGATGATCGTGGTCCAGATGTTCCGGATCGGGGCGCCGACAGATCGCGCACACGCCGCCCTGCTCGGTCAGGAGCTCCTGGAACTCCTTCTCCCCGACCCCGTAGCGGCGGCGCAGGTGGTACTCGCGATTGCCGCCGTAGAGTCGCTGCTTCGTCTCGTTACCGCGGGCGATGTGGCACGGCTTGCAGTAGCTGTGCCGACCGCTGGCGTTGGTCGTTCGGGGGAAATCGTCAACGGGCTTGATCTGCTCGCAGTCGGGGCACCACTTGAGGCCGTCGGCTACCGGCACGGCAGCCCTTCGCTGCGGCGCGATGCCACGTTTCCGGCGACTCGCCTCTGAGCGAGCAGCGGCACACGTCTTGCAGTAGAACGCCAGCCCGTCTGGACGACGCCGATTACGGTGGAACGCCGACGCGGGAAGCGAGCGGCGGCACTGGGGGCAAAGCTTGTCCGAAGCCTCCGGCAAATCGGACATAAGCCTCATTGACCCCCCTTCTGCACATATCCCCTCACGAACTCCTCTGCGTTCTCCTCCAGGACGGAGTCGATCTCGTCGAGCAGGTCGTCGACGTCCTCGGTGATCTCGGCGTGCCGCTCGGCCACCTCGGGGTTCGCCTCCGCAGTGACCTCGTCGACCTCCTCGCGGGACTTGCCGGACTGGGTCTGCCCACCCTCTTGGGTCGCCATGGTGGTGCCTCCTCCACGATCGCCTGCGATCAACTTACCTCGCGGGAGCGACGAAAGGCCCGCCGCGCGCCCGGTTCCGGCACCCGACGGGCCTTCCGGCATCCGGGTCACCCGCCGGTGAGCGTCTCCAGCAGATCCTTGGCGCTCTCGCAGCGGTCGAACAGCTCACCGACGTGCGCCCGGGTGCCCCGCTCGGGTTCCATCATCGGCACCCGCACCAGCGACTCCCGGCCCACGTCGAAGATGACCGAGTCCCAGCTCGCGGCGACCACCTCGGAGGCGTACTGCGCCAGGCAGCGGCCCCGGAAGTAGGCCCGGGTGTCCTCCGGCGGCTCGGTCATCGCGGTGCGGGTCTGCTCGTCGCTGAGCATCGTCTTCATCGAGCCACGCTGCACCAGGCGGTGGTAGAGGCCCTTCTCCGGCCGCACGTCGGAGTACTGCAGGTCGACCAGCTGCAGCTTGTGCGAGCCCCAGCCGAGCTTCTCCCGCTCCCGGTAGCCCTCCAGCAGCCGCAGCTTCGCCACCCAGTCCAGCTCGTCTGCGCACTCGAACGCGTCGCGGCCGAGCCGGTCCAGCACGCTCTCCCAGCGGCGCAGCACGTCGGCGGTCTGCGCGTCCACGTCCTTGCCGTAGCGGTCGTCCACGAAGGAGCTGACCCGTTCCAGGTACGCCCACTGCACGTCCAGCGCGGTGAGCTTGCGGCCGTCGCGCATCCGCATCAGGTGCTTCAGCGACGGGTCGTGGCTGACCGCGCGCAGCTCCCCCACCGGGTCGGCGATGCCCAGGTCCGCGCCGAGCGCCTTCTCCTCGATCATGGTGAGGATCAGCGCGGTGGTGCCGACCTTGAGGAACGTGGAGATCTCGGAGAGGTTGGCGTCGCCGATGATGACGTGCAGCCGGCGGTACTTGTCGGCGTCGGCGTGCGGCTCGTCGCGGGTGTTGATGATGGGCCGCTTGAGCGTCGTCTCCAGCCCCACCTCGACCTCGAAGAAGTCGGCCCGCTGGGAGATCTGGAAACCGGTCTGGCCGCCGTCCTGGCCGATGCCGACCCGCCCGGCGCCGCAGACGATCTGCCGGGTGACGAAGAACGGCGTCAGGTACGCCACGATGTCGGCGAACGGCGTCTGCCGGCGCATCAGGTAGTTCTCGTGCGCGCCGTAGCTGGCGCCCTTGTTGTCGGTGTTGTTCTTGTACAGGTGGATCGGCTGGGTGCCCGGGATGGTCGCGGCCCGCCGGGCCGCCTCGGCCATCACCCGCTCCCCCGCCTTGTCCCACCGGACCACGTCGAGGGGGTTGGTCACCTCGGGCGTGGAGTATTCCGGGTGGGCGTGGTCGACGTAGAGCCGCGCGCCGTTGGTGAGTATGACGTTGGCGAGGCCGAGGTCCTCGTCGGCGAGCGCCTCGGCCGGGTCGTACGCGGCGCCGGAGTAGGTGAACCCGCGCGCGTCGCGCAGTGGCGACTCCTCCTCGTAGTCCCAGCGGGCCCGGCCGCCCCGGTTGAGTTCCGGCCGCGCCCCGTAGGCGTTTACCACCTGGGAGGAGGTGACCATCGGGTTGGCTCCGGCCTGACCGGGCACGGAGATGCCGTACTCGACCTCGGTGCCCATGATCCTTCTGACGCTCATCGACCTGCCCGCTCCCGCTCGCCGTCCCGGTCCCCGTCATGTCGAGCGTAGTCGGCGTGACGCGCCGAGGGGGCGTGGCGGCAGCGCCGGGTCCGGTGTGGCGGCTTCCCTGCGTACGCGCGAAGGCCCGTGGCGGGTGCGCCACGGGCCTTCGTCGAAGGGTCGGACTACAGGTACTGGCCGGTGTTGCTGGCGGTCTCGATGGACCGTCCGGCCTCGGCGCCCTTGCCGCCGGAGACGAGCGTGCGGATGTAGACGATCCGCTCGCCCTTCTTGCCGGAGATGCGGGCCCAGTCGTCGGGGTTGGTGGTGTTGGGCAGGTCCTCGTTCTCCCGGAACTCGTCGACGCAGGCGTCGAGCAGGTGCTGCAGGCGCAGCCCCTTGCGGCCGGAGGTGAGGAACTCCTTGATGGCCATCTTCTTGCCCCGGTCGACGATGTTCTGGATCATCGCGCCGGAGTTGAAGTCCTTGAAGTAGAGGACTTCCTTGTCGCCGTTGGCGTAGGTGACCTCGAGGAAGCGGTTCTCCTCGGTCTCGGAGTACATCCGCAGGACCACCGCGTCGATCATCGCCGCGACGGTGGCCTGGGCGTCGCCGCCGTGTTCGGCCAGGTCGTCGGCGTGCAGCGGCAGGCCGGCGAGGATGTACTTGGAGAAGATGTCCTTCGCCGCCTCGGCGTCCGGCCGCTCGATCTTGATCTTCACGTCGAGCCGGCCGGGACGCAGGATCGCCGGGTCGATCATGTCTTCCCGGTTGGAGGCGCCGATGACGATGACGTTCTCCAGGCCCTCCACGCCGTCGATCTCGCTGAGCAACTGCGGGACGATGGTGTTCTCCACGTCCGAGGAGACGCCGGAGCCGCGGGTGCGGAACACGGAGTCCATCTCGTCGAAGAACACGATCACCGGAGTGCCCTCACCGGCCTTCTCCCGCGCCCGCTGGAAGATCAGCCGGATGTGCCGCTCGGTCTCGCCGACGTACTTGTTGAGCAGCTCCGGGCCCTTGATGTTGAGGAAGAAGCTGGTGTGCCGCTCCTTGCCCTCCCGCTCGGCGATCTTCTTGGCCAGCGAGTTGGCCACCGCCTTGGCGATCAGCGTCTTACCGCAGCCGGGCGGACCGTAGAGCAGGATGCCCTTCGGCGGCCGGAGCTGGTGCTCACGGAACAGGTCGGAGTGCAGGAAGGGCAGCTCCACCGCGTCGCGGATCTGCTCGATCTGCGCCTGGAGGCCACCGATGTCCTCGTAGTTGACGTCGGGCACCTCCTCCAGGACCAGTTCCTCGACCTCGCTCTTCGGGATCCGCTCGTAGGCGTACGCCGAGCGGGGCTCGATCATGAGCGAGTCGCCGGCCCGGATCGCGCTGCCGATCAGGGTCTCGGCGAGGTGCACGATCCGCTCCTCGTCGGAGTGCGACACCACGAGCGCCCGGTCACCCGGCGCGCCGTCCGGGCCCGCCAGGATCTCCTTGAGCATCACGACCTCGCCGACCCGCTCGAAACCGAACGCGTCGACGATGTTGAGCGCGTCGTTGAGCAGGACCTCCTGGCCACGGCGCAGCTCGTCGGCCTCCAGCGACGGCGAGACCGCCACCCGGAGCTTGCGCCCGCCGGTGAACACGTCCACCGTGCCGTCGTCGTGCTTGGCCAGGAAGACGCCGTAGCCACTCGGTGGCTGGGCGAGCCGGTCGATCTCCTCCTTGAGCGTCACGATCTGCGCGCGAGCCTCCTTGAGGGTGCTCACGAGCCGTTCGTTGTTCTCGGTCAGCCGCGCCAACTGGGCCTGGGTGGCCGCCAGCCGCTCTTCGAGCTGCCGGACGTGTCGAGGGCTTTCGGTCAACTTGCGCCGCACCAGAGCGAGTTCCTCTTGCAGGAACGCGACCTGCGTGGAGAGATCGTGGGCTTCCTTTTCCCACCGTGCGGCGCGCGAGTCCGCGTCGTCGCTGCGTGCCACGTCCCACCTCCCCGGGGGGCTTGAACGTTCTGACCTAACACTAGCCGCTATGAGCCCGATTCGGTCCACAGCAACGCGCTCGTCACCGAAGCTTGATCGCGAAGGGCTGGTCGCGGGGTGGGTACGGGCGTTCGGGTACCGTCGGAGCGTGGGACGGGAGAACATGGG
>NZ_JAGPXV010001197.1:0-450 GCF_018070405.1 Micromonospora sp. D75 | reverse complement strand
AGGTAGGGCCAGCCGTCACGCATCCCTTCCGCGACGATCTCGGGAATCGGCAGATGGAGACGGCCTTTGAGCTGCGTCAGCGAACCGCGCTCGGAGACGAATTGCGCGCGGAGCAGCGGCGGGAAGATTTTCAGGATCAGGCCCTCGCCGAAGCCCACGACCAGATTGGTGCCGGTCGCGAACACATGCGGCGCGGTGGTATCGAGACCGTGGCTGCGGGCGATGTCGAGCGCGATGGGGAGCCATTGCGGCGGATCGGAGCGAAAGGCGCGAAAGCTTTCGGCGTCGGTGAACTGGGGTAGTGGCTTCGACATCGCGACCTTCGTAGCATTTCAAGAAGCAGTTCCCCCCGCGGCCATCCTTCGAGACGCCCGCTTCGCGGGCTCCTCAGGATGAGGGCGGAGTATGCGGCGGCGGCGGGCACCGATGATGCTTAGCCTCATCCTGAGG